>JAEEUY010000127.1 GCA_016290715.1 Bacteroidales bacterium | reverse complement strand
GTGTACAATAAAAAAACAAAAATGCTTACATGGGATGCAAGCGAACTGACAGACCATTGTGAATATGATTTGGAACAGCTATTGTATGGTAAGTGGATTAAAATCAAGTATTTGGGAACAACTTCCGATATGTTTGCCAATAATTATCTTCCCGTTTTGCTATCAGGAATGAATTATTTTAGAATCAAACAAGTGGATAATCAGGGCAAAGAGTTATATTCTACTATTGTGAATGTAAAGAGCCCTAATCAACATATCATGCTTATTACCGATAAAGTAAAGGATGCGGTAGAATTCACGGATGTAACTCATTATGAACTTTACGATGAAAATGGTTTTTTTATCAAACGCGGGACAGCAAAAAAAATTAATGTGGCCGATTTGAATAAAGGCATCTATTGGCTGAATTTTGACGGCAATGAAATAAGAATTACCAAAAAGTGATGGAACTTGTACTAGAAAAAGATTATTACAGTATTGGCGAAACAGCCAAAATGTTTAACGTAAATACTTCGTTATTAAGATTTTGGGAGAGTCAGTTCGATGTTATCAAACCCTATAAGAATAAAAAGGGAGACCGTTATTTTTCTAAAAAGGATATCATGTTTATCCAAAAGATATATCATTTGACGAAAGAAAAAGGCTATACCCTTAATGGAGCCAAAGCCGCCCTGAAGCAGAAAGATGCAGGCGAAAACTGGCAAGAACAAGTGCTGCCCAAATTAGAAAATATCAAAGAAAGACTCATTAATATATATAATAATCTATAACAAATTAATAATTAATTTATTATGCCAAAAATTTCAACTAAAGGGCAAGTGATGCCCTCCTCACCTATCAGAAAATTGGTCCCCTATTCTGATGAAGCAAAAAAAAGAGGCGTGAAAGTTTATCACCTCAATATTGGGCAACCCGACATTGAAACGCCCAAAGGTGCCCGCGATGCTGTTAAAAATGCTGATATTCCGGTAATTGCATATAGTCATTCCGCTGGCTATTTAAGTTGTCGTGAGAAATTGGTACAATATTACAAAAGCGTGAATATTGACGTTACCGCAGATGAGATTCTTATTACGACAGGCGGTTCCGAAGCTATATTGTTTGCTTTCAATAGTTGTTTGGATTTAGATGATGAGGTTATCATTCCTGAACCATTTTACGCTAATTACAATGGCTTTGCAGTTACTTGTGGTGTAAAAGTAAAACCAATCATGTCCACCATCGACAATGGCTTTGCGCTTCCTTCTATTGAAGAGTTTGAGAAAATAATTACGCCAAAAACGAAAGCCATCATGATCTGCAACCCCAATAATCCAACAGGGTACCTCTATTCCAAAGAAGAGATTTTGAAATTGGCTGAAATCGTAAAAAAGCACGACTTGTTCTTGTTTGCTGATGAAGTATATAGAGAATTCTGTTACGATGGGATTCAGCATTTTTCGGTAATGGAAGTTCCGGAGATTGCACAAAATGTTGTTTTATTAGATTCTGTGTCAAAGCGTTATAGCGCTTGCGGTGTGCGTATCGGGGCTTTAATCACCCACAACAAAGAAGTATATGCTACAGCAATGAAATTTGCTCAAGCGAGATTAAGTCCGCCATCGTATGGACAAATTCTTACAGAAGCAGCGGTGGATACTCCACAATCCTACTTTGATGCAGTGATTAATGATTATGTTGCAAGACGCAATACCGTAGTAGATGCCATCAATGCGATGCCAGGGTGTTTGTGTCCGAAACCCAAAGGCGCTTTCTACACTGTTGCGCGCCTGCCTATTGACGATTCCGATAAATTCTGTCGCTGGTTGCTCGAAGAATTCAACCTCAATGGGGAAACGGTTATGGTAGCACCCGCCACAGGATTCTACTCTACCAAAGGAAAAGGCACGGATGAAGTTCGTATTAGCTACTGTTTGAAAGTAGAGGACTTAAAAGCCGCTATGAAATGCTTGGCTGCCGCGCTGAAACAATACCCCGGCAGAACAATCTAACACTCCCCCTTCTTCCGCTATCTCTTATTAACTCCCATAACTATTTGAAAAATGATGACAGATAATCAAAAAATTGGCAATGATGGAGAAAATATTGCCGCTTCGTATCTCATAAAGAAAGGTTATACTATTTTAGATACCAATTGGCGCTATGGGCATTTAGAAGTGGACATCATTGCGGAATACAACGGAATGGTTGTATTTTTTGAAGTAAAAACACGTACTTCCAATACGCTTGGCAGCCCCGAACAATTTGTTACCAAACAGAAACAGAACAATTTGATTAGGGCTGCCAATTTTTATTTTACCAAAAAGCATTGTTCCCAAGAGGTTCGTTTTGATATTATTGGAATATTGCAAAAAGGGGATAAAGTAGAATTGACCCACATGGAGGATGCTTTTCAGCCCTCATGGTAGCAATAAAAAAATCTGCGCGGAGCCCGCGCAGATTTTATATTTTAACAGAACTTTCTTCTTTTTTTATTGTAAGGAGAAAGTGATGGGAACGTTGTAGAATACACGTACTTTCTTTCCATTGGCTTCTCCCGGATTCCATTTCGGCAGCGATTTGATAACGCGGATGGCTTCTTCATCGCAAGCAGAGAATACAGAGTTTAAAACTTTAACATTGCTCACAGAGCCGTTCTTCTCTACAACGAATTCAACCAATACCGTACCTTGTGCACCAGCATCACGAGCTGCTTGCGGATATTTGATGTTTTCACGCAGATAAGCCATCAATGCTTCTTGACCACCAGGGAATGAAGGCATCTTTTCCACAAAACGTACAGGGGGCTCTTCTTCTACCACCTCTTGTACCTCTTCAATTACGAAATCTTCAACAGCCATATCTGCATCCACATCTTGACCAAAATCGAAATTGAAATCCGCTTTCGCTGTGTTTTCAACAATGTTCAAAATGATTTCCGTATTTTGTTGTTGAACCTCTTGTTGGGGAGCTTCTTGTGGACGTTGATCTGTTTCTGGTGGAGTGTACTCTTCAATCGTTGCCGCTTCTGGCTCATCTTGAATTACGATAACTTTCTTTTCCGAGGTGGCCAATAAATCCAAGCAGAACCACGACAAAGAAAGCGCAACAATACAACCCAAAACGAAGAAAATCATTTTTCTTCCTTCCAAGTTGACTTTATTAGACTTCTTATTTGCCATAACACAAAAAGTTTACATTTCTATATGAACGTGCAAAATTACAAAAATATTTTGCACACACAAGTATTTTTGCAAAAAAAGAAAGAGGAGAAAAGAAATAATATCTATTTCCTGCTCCTCTTTCTTGTATAATGTTGATTAACAGTATTATTTAATCATATCCGCATATTGTGCAGCCGTCAACAACTCATCAGTTTCTGCAATATTGGTGGGTTTGATTTTGATCATCCAAGCTTCTCCGTAACAATCAGAATTGATTAATTCTGGATTGGCTTCCAATTTTTCATTAAACTCAACAATTTCTCCGCCAATAGGGAGCAACAAGTCTGAAACTGTTTTTACTGCTTCTACTGAGCCGAAAACTTCATTTTTTTCTAAAGTTTCGCCAACGGTAGTAACATCAACAAAAACAATGTCCCCTAATTGGTCAGCGGCATATTGGGTAATTCCAACATAAGCAAATTCACCGTCTATTTTCAACCATTCGTGGTCGTTAGAGTACTTTAAATTTTCAGGAATCATAATTTCTTGATTTTTAATTGATTATTAATATTAAACAGTCATAATTTCTTTTTCTTTCAATTCGGCCATTTTATCAATTTTCGTGATAAAATCATCGGTCATTTTTTGAATATCTGTCTCCAGTTTTTTCACTTCATCTTCCGGCACGCCGTTATCTTTCATTTTTTTTGCTTGTTCGTTGGCTGTTCGGCGCACATTTCTAATGGTTACCTTGTTTTGTTCCGTTTCTTGTTTCACCTTTTTCACCAATTCTTTTCTTCTTTCTTCGGTTAGAGAAGGAACAATAATCCGGATAAATTCCCCGTTATTTTGGGGAGTAAATCCCAAATTAGCAGCTAAAATTGCTTTTTCAATCACAGGCAGCATATTTCTCTCCCATGGTTGGATTACAATTTGACGTGCATCGGGGGTGTTGATATTTCCAACTTGCTCAATAGGAGTAGGGTTTCCGTAGTAATCCACTTTTAATCCTTCCAACATTTGTGGATTGGCTTTCCCTGCACGAACTTTTTGCAATTCTTTATCAAAAAATTGAATTGCAGCATTCATGCTATCTTTTGCTTGCTCTAAGCATTTTTTTGTCTCTTCTGTCATATTATTCTATTGTTCTTGGTTTTCGTTTCGTAATTCCTCTAATTTTATTTTCTTCTCCTCTATCTCTTCTTGTAATTTCTTTATTTCCTTATCCAACAGGGAGTTGTTTAATTTATAGACAAAAATATAATGAAAAGTAATAATCACTGTCCACAAGGCAGTAATAAAAATGAACCCTTTTAATAGTTGTGCGGCACCTTCAAAATTCTTGAAAACAAACGAGTAAACCAGCCAGAGTACCAGCATTGCCAACAAAAAGATGGCCAAATGAAACTTGAAAGCCACTCTTTTACTTGCCTTTTTGTAAACTTTTTTATCTATTAATTCAGGTGCAGTATTTTCGTTTTCCATTTTACCATACAAATTTAATTACGGCATAAAGTTCCTATTGGCTCACCATTAAGTACCCTCAGGAGGTTCCCTTCCACATTTGCATCATACACGTAAAGGGCCATTTGATTATCTTTACAAAGAGTAAAAGCTGTTAAATCAAGGATTTTTAGATTTTTAGCATACGCTTCATCATAAGTGATGGAGGTGTATTTTATGGCAGATGGATCTTTCTCAGGATCAGCAGAATAGACACCATCCACGCGGGTCCCCTTTAGTAACAGGTCGGCTTTTATTTCGATAGCGCGCAAAGCAGCCCCCGAATCGGTTGTAAAAAACGGACTTCCGGTGCCGCCGCCAAAGATAACCACATATCCCTCTTCCAAGTACCGAATGGCATTTTTATAATAGATTTTTTCTCCGAGCCCTTCTATCGCCAACGAAGTCATCAACTTTGCTTTCACTTGCATCTCTTCCAACACCCCTTGCAGGGCCATTGCGTTGATAACCGTAGCCAGCATTCCCATATAATCCCCTTGGGTGCGGTCAAACCCTTTGGAAGCGCCATTCACCCCTCTGAATATATTTCCACCGCCAATAACAACCCCCACCTGCACCTTTTTCTTCACCGCCGATGCAATTTCTGAAGCATAATGCTTTACGGCACCATAATTAATGCCGTAACCATCTTGCCCCATCAACGACTCTCCACTCAATTTTAGTAAAATGCGTTTTATTTCCATAGTTCAAAATTGGCTGCAAAGATACAAAACTTTAATTATATTTTCATTTTCTTCCATAAAAATCATCTGCTGAAAAGAACGATTCCTGAAGATTTATACTCCACAAAGAATTTTCAATATTTCGGAGCTTTTCCCTCTGTGTGCTCCGTTGCAATAGTTGCTTAAAAAAACCATAAAAACATTCTTTTCAGGATAATACAGGTAAAGATGCTGGAATCCGTGCCATAATCCCCCATGATACACCAAACGTCCAAAAGAAGGGTTCTCTTCCAAACGGAATCCATAACCATAAAGTTCGGAAGGGTAATTTCCGTCATTTAGCTGATTTTCAGGATGTGAAGCTGCGAACACCCATTCTTTGGGCAAAATTCTCCCTTCATTGAAATAGGCTTTTTTCCATGCGAACAAATCTCTCACTGTTGAATAAATTCCTTTTTCCCCCATCGTGCCGTCGTCAAACTCAATTGCAAGAGGAACATCCTTTTTCTTATGACCTGAAGCAATACTCTCCTCCTGGCGTTTTTGCGATAACTGTGTAACACAGAAACTATGCCTCATTCCGGCAGGGATAAAGATATTCTTCTTCAGATATTCCTCAAACGATTGACCGGAAACTTTTTCAACAATAGCAGCTAAAAGCATATAGTTTGTATTCGTATAACTAAAGCGATCGCCCGGTTTGAACACTATTTTCGGACGATGCACCTCCAGCGCTTTTACCACGTCGCGATTTTTGAGCAGGCCATTATATTGATACCACTTGGGGTCAAAATGAAAGAATTCGGGCAGGCCAGACGTATGGGTCAGCAGGTGGCGAATTGTAATGTTGGGATAGGGGAGGTTGGGGAAGAAATCCGTTAACTGATCCTCTAAAAAAAGTTTTTCTCTCGCTATCAATTGCAAAATGCACGTTGCCGTAAACTGTTTCGATACGGATGCCAATTCAAAACAGGTGGTATCTGTGTTGCGTTTATCAGAACGTTTCACATTCATTTTATTATATCCTGCTGAACGTTGAGTGAGGATAATATCATCTTGTGCAATTAAGACGGCTCCATTTAAAACCGCACTGACCTGATCTATCAATTTGTTTAAATCCCGCGATTTATAGATCTTATTGGCATCGTCAAAAACAGCATTAACCTCTGCAATAGACAATGTTTGCAGAGGTTTTTCTGGTTTATTATGGGGATAAACTTGTGAAAACAGCAAGGTGGGGAACCAGCAGAGCAGTAAAAACAGTAACTTATTCATTGGTTACTTTACTGTTTTCAAGAACTCAATTGTAAGATCCCAACACATTTTAACGGTTTCTATTTCCAGTTTTTCGTCGGGAGAGTGAACCCCGCGCAAAGTCGGACCATAGGAAACCATGTCCATATCGGGATATTTTTGCGAAATCAATCCGCATTCCAAACCGGCATGGATGGCTTTAACTTTCGGTTCTTTATGGAACAATTTTTTATAGGCAGCCACCATATCTTTCAACACTTGGGAATTAGGGTTGGGTTCCCATCCGGGATAGCCGTCGCCACTCGTAACATCTGCACCAATCATATAAAAAGTAGCCGAAACGCGATCCACTGCCGCCTGCTTTTTGCTTTCCAAAGAACTGCGCTGACTGGTGGTAATGATGATTTTATCCCCGTCCATCTTTACGGAAGCCAAATTGCTTGAGGTTTCCACTAATCCGGGAATCGTTTGCGACATGGCAAAAACTCCGTGAGGACAGACATACAACGAGTTTAGAACATCAATTTCAGTAAACTCGCTCCACAGTTTTTTAGGCATATCCGTTGGTTCAAAAGTAACTTTCACTTCGGGGTCTGTAACTTGAAATTCGTTCTTCAGCACGTGATCCATCTTGGTGAGATATTCTTCAAATCCTGCTTTTTCTGTTTTAGGAATGGTAACAATCGCCATCCCTTCGCGCGCAATGGCATTTCTTAAATTGCCGGCGTTCATATCCGCGATGCGCGTGTCGTATTCCTGATAAGCATTCCATAACAAACGGGTAAGAATTTTCACGGCATTGCCCAAGCCTTTATTGATGTCATCACCCGAATGCCCGCCTTTTAAACCTTTTACACACACTTTATATGCTAAACTATCCGGTGCCACATCCTCATACTCAACATCCACCACGGCCGTCGTGTCTTTTCCTCCGGCACAACCGATGAAAAATTCCCCCTCATCTTCCGAATCAAGATTCAACAACATTTTTCCGTTCATCCAGTTCGGCTGTAAAGCAAAAGCACCACTCATTCCCACCTCTTCGTCAACAGTGAACAACGCCTCAATAGGCCCATGTTCAATTTCTTTTGATTCCAAAATGGCTAAAGCCATGGCTACACCAATCCCATCATCGGCACCCAAGGTCGTCCCCTTGGCTTTCAACCAACCATTGTCAATATAAGGTTCAATGCTGTCTTTTTCAAAATCAAAAACTTTATCCGAATTCTTTTCACAAACCATATCCACATGGCCCTGTAAAATAACGGGAGTAACGTTCTCTTTTCCATGAGTGGCCGGTTTGGCTATTAATACATTTCCCCGCTCATCTCGTTTAGCTTCCAATTTCCATTCTTTGGCAAGATTTAACAACCATGCCACTACCTTGTCTTCTTTGCCTGAAGGACGAGGGATTTTGCATATTTCATTAAAAAAATAAAAAACTCTTTCAGGTTGTAATTTTAAAATTTCATTATTCATAATATATTGATTTTAAATTAATTATTTTTTTTAGCAATCTAAATATTCATTCTCACACTTCGTTTGCCGGATTTTTCATCCTCATTTGGTATGTTGTAAGCATTTCTTATGCGTGTTGCGGGTGCAAAGGTAATAGTAAAATATGAATAATTGGTCAATTGTTTGGATTTTTTTTATATTGGCAATACCCCCGAATATTTCACGCAAATTGGCTATAAATGCTCTATTTTTCTGATTTCTTATCTATTTGTTTTACCACCAACTGATGATTCGTTACTTGAAATTTAATTTCGCATCCGGCATATTCAAAGCCATAAATCCGTGATGGATCATGATGATAGGCAGGACGGGGGTCTTGTGACAAAATATCCCGAAGATTTTCCTCCTCTTCCCGACTCCAACCCGACAACAACGCGGGGGCTATTTGCACGTGAAGTCTGTAGTCTTCTGTATTTTCAACAAATCCATTCATGGCTTCAGGGTGGCAATCGGTGGTTGTTAAGTATGGTTTGATATCATAAATAGGGGTCCCATCCATTAAATCCGCTCCGGTAACTATCAAAACAGAACCATATTCTTGGGTTTTCTCAACAGATAGCAAACGGACGGAGGATAGGGCCAAACCATTCGGACGAAAAGTGGAGCGGGTGGCGAAGACCCCCATTCTCACATTCCCGCCCAAACGTGGAGGACGCACGGTGGGCGACCATGGGGCATTTTCGTTTTCCGAGAATCCCCAAATGAGCCATATATGCGAAAAATTCTCCAGTCCCCTCAGTGCTTCAGCCTGCCGAAACGTTGGTTCGAAAATGATGGTTGAGCGCACATTCGGGGCTAATCCGCTTTGACGCGGAATCCCAAACTTGGTCGGGAAATCGCTCCGTATGTGTGCGATAGGTACTATTTCCTTCATTCTTCAAATATTACTTTGCATTGTAATGTCAAAGATGACAAATATATGAAACGTATGAAGTGAAAAAATAGTACTTTTGCACCTCGATTTCAAAATGTTCGAAATGACAAAAATTGGTTTTAGTATTTGGGAAATTTTGATGCTGCTCTCTTTCGCTTGTAGCTGGCCTATCTCCATTATTAAAGCATTGCGTACGAAAGTGGTGGTCGGGAAAAGTCCCGTGTTTATGATCATTATCATTTTTGGCTACGTAATGGGGGTTGTTCATAAAATCTTGTATAACCCCGACTGGGTTACTTTTTTGTATGTGTTTAATATGCTGTTGGTCGCATTCGATCTTTTTTTGTACTTCTTATACATCAAAAAGAATAAAAAAATCATAGAATTTAATAATAAATAGTTAATAATCAATATTTTGGAAATAATTATCATTTTACTTCTCATTTTACTTAACGCTTTTTTCTCGTTGAGTGAAATAGCCCTTATCTCCTCTAAAAAAGTACGTTTGGAAGGATATCGTGAAAAGCATAAAAAAGGAGTTCAGTATGCCTTTAAATTAATTGATAATTCAGAGAATTTCCTTTCTGCGATACAAGTGGGGATTACCTTAATTGGGATTGTTAACGGTTTTTATGGAGGGGAAAAATTAGCCAAATACCTGGCACCGCTATTTGAGGTTATAGGAGCAAGTCCGGCCTCTTCGTATGCTCTTGCAAGCATCATAGGCATTGCCCTTATTACCTTTTTTTCTATTGTTTGGGGCGAATTGACACCCAAGTCGTTGGCGCTGTCCAACCCTGAAAAAGCTGCCATTCGCGTGGCTCCTATCATCTTCTTTTTCAGTCAGATATTTTTCCCTATTGTAAAATTACTCTCTTTCTCCACACAAATTACGAATAAGATATTGGGTATCAAAGAGCCGGAAATTCATCTTACAGAAGATGAGCTTCGCTCAATGATTAAAACAGCCTCACAAGAAGGGGTGATTGAAGAAGAACAAAATGAGATTCATGAAAATTTATTCTATTTTTCAGATAAAAAAGCTAAGCATATCATGACCCATCGTTCTGAAGTAGAATGGATTGATATCAATCTGCCGGAAGCAGACTTTGCCAAAAAACTGCTTCATTTCAAGAATAGCAGAATTATTGTTTGCGATAAACAACTTGATAACTATGTGGGTATTCTCAATATTAAGGAGTATCTTATTGCCAAACTTTCAAAACAACAAGTTTCGCTAAAAGAACTTATTGATGAACCTGTTGTTTTTCCGGAAAGTGCTGATGCACAAGAGATTCTTAACGAAATGAGAAAGCAGCAATTCTACTTTTGCATCATTGTTGACGAATTTGGGACTTTTGAAGGTATCGTCACTTTACATGATTTAATGGAGAATATCGTAGGAGAAATTCCTGAAGAAGAAGAAATTGTAGAACCCGACATGGTGGTTCGCGATGATCAATCTGTCTTGGTAAACGGAGATGCTCCTATTGAGGTGCTGATGGATGTGATTGATGGTTTTGAAATTGATTTTGAAGAAATTGATTATTCAACAGTGGCCGGTTTTGTTTTGGAGCATATTGAACATTTGCCGCAAGTAGGAGCCCACTTTGAATGGTTAGGTTATCAATTTGAAATTATGGATATTGACCATAATCGTATTGATAAAGTATTGATCACTAAAATTCCCAATGAATAATGAACGATTTTAAAAGTTCATTTTATGCTCATTTGCACACCTTGGTGGAAAATCTGCACCGTAAAAAGTTTTTATTAACGATCAGCGGCGGCAAGGATTCCGTAGCTTTGGCACATCTTTTTTATCAACTACAACTCTCATTTTCATTAGCTCATTGCAACTTCCACCTGCGTGGGGAAGATTCCAATAATGATATGAAATTTGTGCAGGATCTTGCTAAAAAATGGCAGATTCCTTTGTATATAAAAGAGTTTGACACCCTTGCAGAGCAACAAAAAACAGGTAAATCAATTGAGATGGTTGCCCGTGAATTGCGCTATCATTGGTTTGACGAAATTGGAGCCTCTTTCGACTATATTGTAACGGCGCACCATGCTAACGACAATGCGGAAACTGTTTTGCTCAATCTCACGCGCGGAACAGGACTGAAAGGCATGATAGGAATTCCTGAAATCAACGGGAAATATTTGCGCCCGCTGCTTCCCTTTACGGTTGATGATATTTTACAATATGTTGAAGATGAACATCTTTCGTATTACATCGACCAGACCAATTTTTCAGAAATTTTTCATAGGAACCGTATGCGCCACACTGTTCTTCCCGCTTTGACTTCCATTAACCCGCAAATTATTGCCACATTTACTCGTAATATTCACCATTTTCAGCAGCAATTCAACTTTTTGCAATATGAAATTGAACAATATAGAAATCGTTTTACCGAAAAAAATGATCATCAATTTTCAATCAATATACGCGAACTGACTTCCCACCCTTATGCATCTTTGCTGCTTTATGAATTTTTAAAACCCTATCACTTCTCCACTCTTGTTACAAGAGAAATTTTCAAGGCGCTCGAGGGTGAGTCAGGGAAAACATTTTTCTCCCCAACCCACACCCTTGTTAAGAATCGGGATACACTCATTGTTCAAAAAAGAGAGGAAAATCAACCATTGAATTTTTCCTTCCAAACGATAGAAGAATTAACTAATTATGGTTTTTCTGTTGATTTACAGTTAAATAATGGAACTGTTATTTATGGTAGAAATCCCAATATCATCTATGTGGATGCTAAAAAAATGCAGAGTCCATTCCAATTAAGAAATTGGGAAACGGGCGACTACTTTTATCCATTTGGGATGCGCGGGAAAAAGAAACTGAGTGATTTTTTTGTGGATCAAAAGATAGACAAATTCAGTAAATATCAGACCCCTCTTTTATGTTCTAACGGGGAAATTGTATGGGTGGTGGGATTACGTGCCGACAATCGTTTTAAAATAGACGCGCAAACAACGCATTATTATAAAATTATTTATCATGGAAGAATTGGAAAATAATGAAATAATGGCAGAAGAAACGCCCCCAAAACGTTCAACAGCTCTGCTAATTCTTTGCATACTAACCTTTATCAATTCGGGTTATAGTTTCCTATATTATTTGTTATTGCCATTAGCTAAAGAGCAACTCCCTGCCACGTACGCACAGTTTTCTTCTTTATTGAGTGCTGATGCAGCGATGCAAGCACAATTTAAGATGTTGCTTAACTTTTTGTGTGGCATTCCTTCGTGGAAATACATCCTTACGGCCATCCCGTACGCCATAGCAGTGGTAGGAGCAGCTTGTATGCTGAATTTGAAAAAGGTAGGATTCCATCTTTACATTATTGCACAAATATTCGCGTTTATTTGCATCAACTTTTTGATAGGCGGACTTTTAAAAATGAACCTCACAGATATTTTATGGACCGTAATATTCATTCTTCTTTATTTTGGTCAGTTAAAAAAGTCAAAAGTGCTATAGATTAGCCAATAATCTTGTGCAAATTAAAATTTCATAAAACGACAAAATCCCATTTTTTTATTATTTTTGCGACTGAAAATCATTTCTTTGCCATTAAAAATTACGGATAATGAAAAAAATTGCCATTCTATTTTTTTGTTTTAGCATGATTATGCCTTCCATTTTTGCCGAGAACAATCTGCCAGTGTTGGATAATGACAGTGTTTACGGTATCCAAAAAGACACAACAAAAGTCAAGGAAAAGAAAAGGGAAGGATGGACATTCGGTATTTTGCCGAGTGTTTCATACGATGCTGACTTGGGTTTTCAGTATGGTGCGTTGGCCAATGTTTACTATTTCGGAGACGGGTCCACTTATCCGGAATACTTGCATTCTTTGTATTTTGAAGCCTCCTACACCACTCGTCGTTATGGGGTATTTCGCTTCTCATACGATTCCAAGTATCTCATCCCCAAACATCGTTTAACTATTGACATGGCCTACTTGCCCGATGCGATGTGCGATTTTACTGGTTACAATGGTTATCAAACAGTATATAATGATGTATGGAGAAATTCTAAAAAATATACGGCGGAAGATGGATATAAAAGTCGTGCATTCTACAAGTTCAGACGTGATTTGTTCCGTTTTGCAGCCGATATTAATGGAACAATCCAAGGGAATTGGCATTGGAATGCGGGCTTAGGCGTGTTGGGCTATTTTACAGGCTCTGTTAATATTGATATGCTTAATAAAGGGAAAAAAGAGGAAAAGAAGCTTCCTTACATTAATGGATTGTATGAAGATTATGTGATGTGGGGGTTGATCAAAGAAAATGAGAAAAGAGGGGGCATTCACCCGTATCTCCGTGGCGGACTTTCTTACGATAGTCGTGACCGTAACACCAATCCCACCAAAGGGATTTATGCAGATATGTTTATAACCTATAGTGCTGCTTTCAATAGTCGCTATTTTGGCGACCAACGAGAGTACAATAATTTGAAATTCAACTTTAATTTCCGACACTATGTCCCTATCTATAAAGATAGAGTATGCTTCGCATATCGGTTGTCGCTTCAAATGACGGCAGCGGGCAATTCTCCGTTTTATCTCAATAGTTATTGGAACACCTTATATATTCAGCGTGTATTGTATGAAGCGCTGGGTGGCGGCAATACCGTTCGAGGGATGATTCGTAATCGCGTATTATCTAATGGTTTCGCATTCGCCAATTTGGAATTCCGTTTTAAAATCTGTCAATTTAAAATCAAAAAAGAGAATTTCTATATTGGCCTTAATCCGTTCTTAGATGCAGGAATGATCCTTCAACCTTACGATATTAACGAATATACATTGCGCCAAAATATTGCAGAGAATGACCCGTCTTTTGACTTAGCCACCCTTGATCAATATTTCAATTTTGACAAAAAAATGATTTATCGTCCACATTTTTCTGCAGGTATTGGATTAAAAGTGGCCATGAACGACAATTTTGTTCTTTCTGTTGACTGGGCAGCCCCGTTTAATCGTCAAGATGCACCAGGATTTGCGAACTTTTATGTTAAAATCGGATATATGTTCTAAAATTTGAATTATCATGAGATACCAACCATTAAATCAGCAATTCTACGTCAACAATAGAAAAAAAATTGTTCATGAAATAGAAGAAAAATCTATTGTCATTCTTACTTCCAATAGTGAATTTCCCCGTTGCGGGGACACCAGCCACCCCTTTCGTCAAAATTCGGAATTGCTTTATTTGTGCGGTATTGACCAAGAAGAGACCTATTTGGTGATGGCTCCATGGCACCCCAATCCCGATATGCGCGAGGTGTTATTCATCAAGAATCCGAGTCCGGAGATGATAGTTTGGTTCGGGCATCGGCTCACTAAGGAGCAGGCAACCGAAATTTCAGGGATTCAAACTGTTTTATTTACCGATGATTTTGAAAATAGTTTGCCCAACTTCATGATGAATGCGCAAAATGTATATCTGCACCTTCCTGAAGATATCCGTTTTAAGTTAGAACCCATTACTCGGGAATACAGATTCGCCCAACAAATCATTCAAGATTACCCATTACACTCTTACCGTCGGCTGGCCCCCATCCTTTATCCCTTTCGCGCTTTGAAAGAGCAAGAAGAGTTACGCACGCTCAAAAAGGCCTGCGACATAACACAAAAAGCATTCAGGAAAGCCCTTTCTGCCATCAGACCAGGGAAATATGAATATGAAATAGAGGCAGAATTGACCTATGAGATGATTCGTAATGGGGCAACAGGGCACTCTTTCGCCCCTATTGTCGCCGCCGGCGACGATACCTGCATTCTTCATTATATCAAAAATGACAAAATAATGAAAGATGGGGATTTGTTGCTCATGGATTTCGGTGCTGAATACGCGAACTATGCGGGGGATGCTACCAGGACTGTGCCAGTAAATGGCAAATACACCCCACGACAAAAGGCGATTTACAATAGTTGTCTATCCATTTTTAAAGAAACCATTCCTTTATACAAGCCCGGCATGACCATCCATAAAATCAATGATTTTGTGTTTAAAAGAATGGAAGAAGAGTTGGTTAAATTAGGATTGTTGAAATGGGAAGACATTCGGAAACAAGATCCCAAACACCCATTATTTAAAAAATATTACATGCACAATACGGCCCACTTTATTGGGTTGGATGTGCATGATGTAGGCCAACGCGATTGGACCTTCCAACCGGGCATGGTATTGAGTTGTGAACCGGGGATTTATGTGGCGGAAGAGGGAATTGGCGTACGAATTGAAACCGATGTGGTGGTGGCTGAAAATCCGATTAATTTAATGGCAGATATGCCTGTAGAAGTAGAAGAAATTGAAGAACTGATGCATAACGTGTGATTTTCCAAGGAGAATCACAAAAACCTATCCAATCATTTGGCAACACGATTTAAATAACTCATAATAAATTGTTATACAATATTTTATGATAGTTTTTTATCATACTGAAATTGCACAACCCACCGTGGTTTTAACTCCAGAGGAATCGAAACACTGTGTAAAAGTTCTTCGCAAAAAAGTGGGAGATATCATCTTTCTCACGGATGGGAACGGGATTATGGCGGAGGCGGAGATCACTGTGGCCACTCCGATGCAGTGTGTAGTACAAATTCTTCGCAGAGAAGAAGTCGCCGCTCGGAACATTCGTTTGCATGTTGCGGTTGCCCCCACGAAGAACATGGACCGCATGGAATGGTTTGTGGAAAAGTCTGTGGAAATTGGGATAGAAGAAATCAGTTTCATCATTTGTGAACATTCTGAAAGATCCAAGGTTGATCTGGAGCGCATACAGCGCATTGCTATTTCAGCGTTAAAACAATCGCAAACTGCTCTGCTCCCGAAAATTCAAGTGATTAATTATGAGTATTTTATGAAACAGACTTCGAAAATTGAATGCGGCAAATATATAGCATGGTGTGATCAGAAAAATTCGGAAGAGTTTGTTAATGAAAAACTTACGGATGGTGAGGTGTTGATGCTAATTGGCCCTGAAGGGGATTTCAGTGAAAATGAAATATCCTTGGCCAGATCGCTGGGATTTAAAGAGATCAAATTGGGGAACCGTCGTCTTCGAACAGAAACTGCCGCGCTTTATAGCTGTTGTGTGGTAGCCATGAAAAACACCATCATGGGGTAATCATAGTGTTTTGAGCCCATTGTCTTTCTGTGGAAAGTTGCTGAGTAGCGAAGCTCCAAGTTTGAGTCTGTATGAATATCGCGGGATATCTTTATCAAATTAGTTGTCTTCTCTCATGATGACGGCTCCGAGTGCATTGATTCGTTGCACGATATCCTGATAGCCACGGTCAATTTGTTCACAATTATTGATACGGCTGATGCCATCGGCGGAAAGGGCGGCAATCAACAAGGAAACGCCGGCACGGATGTCAGGGGATTCCATTACGGTTCCGCGCAGTTTGTACTTGCGATTTAATCCGATGATGGTGGCGCGGTGTGGATCGCACAAAATAATTTGTGCCCCCATCTCTTTTAACTTGTCAACGAAGAATAGTCGGCTTTCAAACATCTTTTGATGGATAAGAACGCTTCCTTTGGCTTGGATGGCAGTAACTAAAGCGATGCTGATGAGGTCGGGGGTGAATCCGGGCCATGGGGCATCGCTAATGGTTAGAATAGAGCCATCCATATTTGTCTCCATTTCATATTCTTCTTGTCGTGGAATGAATATGTCGTCGTTTTTGATTTGCAAATTGACGCCCAATTTGCGAAAAACATGTGGAATAATTCCTAAATGGGGGATCCCGCAATTTTTGATGGTGAGTGCAGATTGGGTGGCGGCGGCCAACCCGATAAAACTCCCAATCTCAATCATATCCGGCAAGATAGCATGTTCGCACCCCGTAAGATATTCCACGCCTTCTATAGTGAGCAGGTTGGAGCCAATGCCGCTGATTTTAGCTCCCATATTTTTCAACATGGTACAGAGTTGGTAAAGATAGGGTTCGCAGGCGGCATTGAAGATGGTAGTGGTGCCTTGGGCCATTACTGCTGCCATGACCACATTGGCCGTACCTGTAACGGAAGCTTCACTCAACAAAATATAGTTTCCCGTTAGTTTTTTGGCCGTAATCTCGTATAGGGTATTTTCAGAATTATAATTAACTTGTGCTCCCAATGCTTGAAATCCTTCAAAATGGGCATTTAACGGTCTTCTACCAATTTTATCTCCTCCGGGTTTGGCTGCGTAAGCCCGTTTGAATCGCGCCAACAATGGCCCTAAAATCATAATCGATGCCCGAATGGAGCCCGATGTTTTTACAAATTCTGGACTTTGTAGGTAGTCAAAATTGATGTTTTCTGCTTTGAATTCTATTGTGTTTTTATCAATGGGTGTAATTTCCACTCCCAACGACATCAAAATTTCCAAAAGTCGTTTAACATCTCGAATGTCAGGAATATTGCTAATGCGCACAGGTTCTGGAGTTAACAACACTGCGCAGATAACCTGTAGTGCTTCATTTTTAGCCCCTTGCGGAATGATCTCTCCATGTAGATTTGCATTCCCTTGAACAATAAATGAACTCATAACAATTCGTTTTTAGGCAATAGGCAGCAAACTTACTCAATAAATCTGATGTTATTTCACTTTGTCCAACAAACTTATGAACAGCGGAATGAAAGTAATTTAGCGTCGTTTCTTTAAATTTACAGAAATGATGGTGGAGATGGGAAAATGGTCGGAGACGGTGATGGAAGTCCCTACCGTGTGTCCGAAAGAAAGGAACCGTTCATCATATAAAATGTTGTCGATACGGTAGTGAGGCATATTTTTACCCACGTAAGTATAGCATGTCCCTTCCCCACTTTCCCGGAAGGAGTCGTTTAAGTGCTTGGCTATTTTATTGTAGCAATAGCACGTTGGTGGTTCATTGAAATCCCCGCATACAATCATTGGATAACGACAGGAGTCCATGTGCCGCCGCAACGAATCAGCTTGGTATCTTCTCTTTTTGGCTGAAGCCGCAATTTTCCGAAAAAGTTTCTTTGTCTTTGTGTCTAACGAAGGAACTTGGTAACTGTTGGAAACAAGTTGTTGGCCGATGGCATAGTCATTCTGATCGAAATGAAGTGAAGTCAAGTGCAAATTATATACCCGAAGAGTGTCTCCTTTGTACTTAATATCCACATAAATAATGGCATTGGAGGTTCCATCATCTAAAACGGGAGCCGCATCAATAATCCGGTATTTACTAAAAATGGCTAATCCGTAAAAATACTTATGGCGCGAGGTGTCTGTAAAATATTGATAGCAATGGCTTTCCTGTTCATCAAGTTCCAAGATTTGAAGGATGGTATCGGTCGTGTGAAAATGCAAACTTTCACTTTTGTCCCAGAAATATTCTTGTAAGCAAAGGATATCAGGGCGTTCCTCGCTAAAATATTCTAATATTTGATTTTTCTCTTTGATGCGAGCTTCCATGTTCTCGTCTTTGTACAATCCGAATAATTGGGCATTGTAACTCATCACTTTAACAGCGTTATGGCAATTTTCGACTGCTTCACGTCCTTTAAATTGAAAACATTTGTCAATCGTATTGACATTGAGCAAAATAATGGAGAGGGAGATGAGGCAGTAAGGGTATTGGATGAAGAGCCAGAAAATGACGAAAAAGAAGTTTAAGAACAGGATGTAGGGGAAGGCGATTCCACAGAAAACAAGCCAGCCTGTGGAAGAAGGAGGGATAAATCCTGCACAATAAGAAAGGAAAAGAGGAATTGCCGCCAAAAGGTTGAGCGACAACATTAGCCATTTAAAAATACTCCCCATAAACTTTTTTCTCTCTTTTGCCATTATCTTTTATAATTGTATAGGAAATCTTTTTCTTCTTTAGTGAGGGCATCATACCCGTTTTGTGAAATTTTATCTAAAATAGCATCAACGCGTTGAGCGTCATGGTTTTTACGAGCGTTAAATTCTTCATCGGAAAGCGGTCGTGAAGCAGTTGCAGAGGCATACTTTTTCCTGTTTTTTTCAAAAACCACCCCTTTGAAAGGATGACCATAAATCAGATAAAGGGCGAAAAGGGAACCATAGAGGGCGCCACCCAAGTGGGCAAAATGACCGCCGGCGTTTCCAGCAGGAATTTGCAGAATATCAATCACAACAAAAAACAGGGCAATCCAAATTAACTTGATGCGACCGATAAGCCAAAAGGTGAGTTCCTGTCGGGGACGATATATTGATATGGCAAAAAGAACCGCCATGATGGCACCGGATGCCCCAACGCAGGAGGCTTCTTGTACCACTGTACTGAAAACAGGAAAAGTGTTGTAGGCGAGCATAAAGATAAGATTCCCTAAAATTCCACCTATAAAATAGGTAAACCATAGTTGTTTGTTGCTCAAATGCGACAGAAATATTTTTCCCGCGATGTAAAGCATAATCATATTCCAGAAAAGGTGCCAGAAGTTGGCGTGTACAAACAGCGAGGTGATGATGGTCCACGGGTGGGAAAATAGTTGGAGAGGGTCGGCAGGAAAGGATAGCCCTTGATATAATACCAGAGTATAGTTCTTTACCATTAAAAAAGAGAAAACACGGAGAAGCAATTTGCTGATGAGCAACAGGAAATAAATGCCTGTGTTGATTAAAATCAGGCGGTTTAAGGCGGTTTTGGATGTGATGAAATCAGTGAATTGATTTTTTAAACGATATCTGAGAAATCGTAACGGAGAGGAAGAATATGGTTGGTTGGGGAAAGGCATGTTTTTCTTTTATCTCAAAAAAACGTTGTAAAAAATTTTTTAGTACATATAATTTTCACGTTTGTTCTGTTTCCTCCAATATAGGATGAGCAGTATCCCGAAAAGCATCCCTCCCAAGTGGGCAAAGTGAGCAACCCCTTCTTGGGTTCCGGTAACTCCATAAAAAAGTTCAAGTGCTCCGTAAAAAATAACAAACCATTTTGCTTTAATGGGAAGAAGGAAGTATAGGTAAATTTGAGAATTGGGGAACATCATGCCAAAAGCGAGCAGCAATCCGAAAACCGCTCCTGAAGCACCAATAACATTGGGCAGATTCAGATAATACTCTTTATAGGCTGCTAAAAATTCGGTCGCCTGATTGAGCGCAAATGTGTCATTGCTGCTGATGGACAACTGCTGGAAAGCAAGAAACTTATCATAAATTTCTCCAGAATAGGGACCGATATGAAAGACATGCCCCTGCGCTACTGCCAACAAATTTTCGTAGGAAGGTGCATCCAAATATTGGTTGATAAGAATCAGATCCGGAAGCATTTGATAGGCTAAAACAGCGTAGTGTGTAAGTCCTGCTCCAATTCCAGTTACAAAATAGTAGATGAGAAAACGTTTGGCACCCCAATAATTTTCAATGGCTGCCCCAAACATCCAAAGGGCAAACATATTGAAGAAAAGGTGTCCAAAATCACCGTGCATGAACATATAGGTGATGATTTGCCATGGATAAAAATGGGAGGCTCCAAAAAAATGTAGTCCCAACCATGTATCTAAGTCAATGCCAAATTTATCCACAACAATCTTCGCAAGAAAGAATAGTACATTAATGATTATCAGATTTTTAACAACAGGTGGAAGAATATTAAATCCTCCCATGCGAACATCATCACTCATAGTTGCCTCTAAATTTAAAATGCAAAAATAGTGTTTTTTGAAAAAAAATCTGACTTTTGGTTCTAAAATTGACGAGAAAAATCATTTCGTATTTTTGCAAAGATTGTAACGTGCAGATGTTATTTGTTTGGAAATGGATTGTAATTTACTTATTATTAGTTAGTTATTATTGGTTTGGTATGGAAATAAAAAATATTTTTCAGAAAGTGTAATTTTTTGAAAAATTAGTGTACCTTTGCAACCTCAATACCAAAGGCGGTGCTATAGCTCAGTTGGTAGAGCAACGGACTGAAAATCCGTGTGTCCCTGGTTCAATTCCCGGTAGCACCACACGAAGAGAGAGTCAGCAGTGATTCTCTCTTTTTTTTATGAATTTGATTTTTTTTCGGATATTTGCATCTTAAAATGTTTTGTATTCATTGGCAACATTTTTGATGTAGTTTTGTACTAATGATGAAAAGCGTTAGTTTAATGGTGAGTGAAAGCGAATTAGTTCGAAGATGCAAAGAGGGGAATCCGCGTTATCAAGAACTATTATATCATCAATACGCTCCGATGTTGATGGGAATCTGCTTGCGCTATGCCCGCAATACAGAAGATGCTGAAGATATTCTACATGACTCTTTTGTGAAGATTTTTGTGAATATGGATAAGTTTAATGAGGAGTTGCCATTGATAAACTGGATTCGCCGCATCGCTATTAATACCGCGATCAATGCTTATTATGAAAAAAAGAAAACATATAATACGGTAGAAATTTCGGAGGTTGAGGATAGTCTTAATGATGTTAGGATAACGAATGCGGATTTTTTGTCAGAAAAATTGTTGTTGCAGTTAATTAGTGAGTTGCCAGATGGTTATCGAACGGTTTTTAACTTATATGAGATAGATGGCTACCCTCAAAGTGAGATTGCAGAAATGTTGGGATGTAGCAATAGTACGGTGAGAACGCAACTGTTTAAAGCGAAAAAAGTGCTGAAAGAAAAAATAGAGTTAATGAAAGAAGAGTCGTTGATGACATATAAAAAATAATGCTGGAGATGAAAGAGATTGAAATAGGGGAATTGTTTCGGGAAAAATTGTCAGACATTCAGGGAGTGCCTGCTGCTGATGGTTGGCAAAAGATACGCCGAACTGCCGCTATCAGAAAAGTAACACGTCGTTATCGGATACGCAGAGGGTTGTGGATTACGGCGGCGGTACTGGCAGTGGCAAGTGTCGTTTTGTTGGGCGTTTTGTCATCCAAATCTTCCGAAAAACAATCTCCTATGGTGAATGGCAAGGAAGTTCCCGCTTCGCTGATTCCGGCTACTCCTGTCATTGAGGTAGTCGAAGAAGATGTTTCTATCCCATCAATGCGACCTAAATTGGCGAAGCCTTCTACTTCTGTCGTTGTTGCAGATAGTGTCATTGGTGATGCCGTGATTCCATATAGTATCAATTTAAAGGAGGAAAAAAATGTTCCTTCGGGAAATGCCGTTGGATCAAAAACTTTTCAAGAAAGCGAGAAAACTTCTGAAAATCAAAAAAATACACATAATTCAAAGCAGATTGAAGAAACATCCCATTCAACGAATCACAATGAATGGAAAACAGGGGAGGACAATGTGGTGTTGCGATATAGTGGCGATACATCCGTTTGTAGAAATTCTATGGTAACTCTTTTCGTGGAGAATGCAGTAGATGTGATTTGGAGTACCGGCACCCATGCAAGTACGCTCAATGTCTATCCTGAAGAGCCGATGACGCTGTACGCTCAAGTGCAGAGAGTAGATAAAACAGATACGGTTATCTACTTCCAAATTGATGTGTTTGATTGTAATTTGTTTATCCCCAGTGCATTTACGCCCAATGGAGATGGCTTGAACGATGAATTTATTGTTTATGCCCCGATGGAGATTTCTCATTATGAGTGCACTATATTTGATAAAGCGAGTCGCGTGCTGTTTCAAACCAAATCCATCCAACAAGGGTGGAATGGAACTTGCGAAGGGAAACTTTTGCCTACGGGCGGGTATTTCTACATTATCAAATATCGGGATAAATTAAATGAACAACACATTGAAAAAGGTCAAGTGGTGCTTGTTCGGTAAAATTTTTCATTCCTTTTCAATATTTTTATGAATATAGTTACGATGATTGAAAAAATAATGTAACTTTGTCGCTCCTATATTTGATGTGCTAACTATTTGAATAAAAATATTTTAATATGTCCAAAAAACAGACAACTCCGCAAGATGTGCAAGGTCGGAACAAAAAAATAAAGGTTGCTTTGATGTGTATCGCAGCCATTATTATTTTTTACATAGGAGCTAACTTTTTGAAAGGGGTCAACGTTTTCCATAAAACAATATACTACTATGGTGTAATGGATAATGCCATGGGAGTTCAGCAAAGTACGCCTGTTATGCTCAATGGCTATAAAGTGGGTTTCGTGCAGGAAACGGAATTGGTGGGAACCAACCCTGTTAAAATCTGTGCAAAGATTCTTTTTAATGAGAATATTGATATTCCAGATGATACGGAATTGGTTATTATGTCGAAAGACTTGTTAGGGGGACAAATGTTGAGTATGGTGTGGGGAAAATCCAAAACTTATTTGTCTGCTGGCGATACGCTAAAGTGTTCGCTGCAACCTGGTATGTTGGACGGGATAGATGAAATGAAAGGCCAACTCGCCAGCGTCTTGGCATCCGTTGACACTATTGGCTTGACATTGAAAGATGTGCTTCATAAAGAGGGTGGGGGAAAATCTCTCAAGGCCACTTTAGACAATATTGAATCAACCACCGAGCATTTGAATAATATTTTGGCTCAAAATGAAAACAAAGTGGGACGCATCGTTACGGATCTTGAGAAATTCAGCCACACTTTGAATGAAGCTTCTCCACAATTAACGGAAATATTGAACAATTTTGATCAGATTAGCGATACGATTGCCAAAGCCGATATTGCTGCCGTTATTGAAAATGCCAATCAGGCGATTGCTGAAGTTAAAGTGTTGGTTAACAAGGTAAATAGTGGAGAAGGTTCGGTCGGAGCATTGATGAATGACGATGCCGTGGCTAAAAAACTGGAGTCTTCCATCAATAGTTTGGATGAATTGTTAAAAGATTTGAAAGAGCATCCCAAACGGTATGTCCACTTCTCTTTGTTTGGAAAAAAAGAAAAAAAATAATAAAACATTAAGTAATATGGATAACAAAATTGAAGGAAAAATATTGAGCAAATTCCCTGTTGAAAGCGGAACGAGTGCTCGTGGAGAATGGAAAAAACAAAAATTTTTGGTGGAAACAATGGACCAGTATCCACGTAAAGTCTGCATTGATGTGTGGACGAATGTGATTCCCCAGTTGGATGCCTTTAATGAAGGGGAGCAGGTGTCGGTTTCTATCAATATTGAATCCCGTGAATTTAACGGCAAGTGGTACACCGATGTGCGCGCATGGCGTATTGACCGTTTCCAGCCAGGGGCAGTGCCACCACCACCACAGAACTACCAACCACAGGCTCAACCTCAAATGCAACCACAGCCACAATCCCAGTATGCTGCTCCACAAGCGCAATATCCTCCGCAACAACCAGCGGAACAAGCTCCCTTTGTCGATGCAGGGGCCGACGATCTTCCTTTCTAACAGTTAGTTTATGAAATACGGAGTAACTCATCTTGCTGTGATTCCTATGCGCGCGCAGCCTTCGGAATGTGCTGAAATGGTTTCACAGTTGCTTTTTGGGGATGCGTATCTTGTCGTAGAAGAGGAGGATAAGTGGTTGAAAATACAAACTTGTGATTGCGATTACTTGGGATGGATAGATAGAAAATTGTTCAATCCCCTTCCGGAATCTGAAGTGGCATTTTACTTGAGCACTCCCAAATGGATAGTTGATGAGCCGTTTATCCCTATAAAAATAAAGGATATAGAAATTACTTTCCCTATTTTTATAGGCTCTTCTTTTCCATATCCCCAAGATAAGGTTGTAAAATTAGGGGATGTCATTTTTGAAATGGATCTTAAATCACAGGATTCCCCTTCCCCGAACAACTTTATTTCTTTTGCTAAAAAGTTTTTGCACACCCCTTATTTGTGGGGAGGGCGGTCAATTGCGGGAATTGATTGTTCCGGTTTCTCACAGTTGGTTTATAAAAGTATGCAGATTTCTATCCCACGGGATGCATCGCAGCAAGCGCTATTGGGAGAAACCGTTGATTTTGTGGCAGAAAGCAAACCCGGGGATTTGGCTTTTTTCCAAAATGAAGAAGGGAGAATTATTCATGTGGGGATGATTATGGAAGAGGGGAAGATTATTCATGCTTCAGGATGGGTGAGAATAGATATTTTGGATGAAACAGGCATCTATAATGTGGATACGCATACCTACACGCATAATTTACGCATAATCAAAAGAATATTGTCATGAGTACAAGGAGTTCGGTGCGCTTGCGTGCGTTGGAACCGGAGGATTGGAAAATACTCTACCAATGGGAAAATGATATGAAAAATTGGCCGGTGAGTCAAACATTGGCCCCCTATTCAAAGTACGTTTTACAAGAATTTATCAAATCTTCAAATAACAATGTGTTTGTGGATAAGCAGTTGCGTTTGATGGTGGAAAAAACATCCACGGACGAAACCATTGGCGTGTTGGACTTTTTTGAAATGGATGCGCTCCACAAACGGGTGGGTATTGGGATTCTAATAGGTGAAAGTTTTCGTCATTGCGGTTACGCATTGGAGACTTTGCAGTTGGCTAAAACGTTGGCTTTTGAGACATGGAATGTGCACCAGATTTTTTGTCATGTTATGCACTCTAATCAGAAAAGTTTGAAATTGTTTCAACAGGCGGGATTCACTATTGTAGGATCGAAAAAGGATTGGATTGCCACCAATGAAGGCTACGAAGATGTCTATTTTTTGCAGTGTTTGAATGCCCAAAATTGACAAAATCACTTGTTTTAGTGTTCTATTGTTGCTAAAAACTTGTTGGCGAAAGGATTTTATTACCGTGAATTTATTTTAAATTGTTGGTTATGAGAAATTAAAAAAACTTACCAACAGATTTTAACCTTATTTTTTGCCTTTTTTAGTCATAGAACCCCCATTTTTCTATTCAATAAGGTAAAATATCATTTCTATTAAGCACTATTGCAGAGCGCTTGTCATCAATTTGGGGAGATTGTATCTTTGCAAAAACGCTACGCATGAATGAAATGTTGTTACAATATTTGTGGAGAAATCAAATCTTTTCAAATAGGGATTTTTTTACTACGCAACATCAG
>JAEEUY010000126.1 GCA_016290715.1 Bacteroidales bacterium | reverse complement strand
TGTTCAAAAATGAAACGATTTCGTCGTTGATTCGTGCCAATCGTTTGTCGAATAAGTCGAAAGATTCCAATTTGTATATCAACAGCGGGTCTTTTTGCTCGTAAGAAGCGTTTTGAACAGATTGTTTCAGGTCATCCAATTCGCGAAGGTGTTCTTTCCATGCGTTATCGATGACGGCGATGGTGATCCCCTTTTCAATGGAGAGTGCAATTTCCCTACCTTGGGTTTCATAGCATTTTTTAAGTGGAGCGACCACGTTTAATGTTTTTTGTCCGTCGGTAATTGGAATGGCAATGTTTTGAAAACGGTCGCCTTGTTCTAAAAATACTTTTTCGATAATCGGGAAAATCTTCTGGCTCAATTTCTCCATTTTATCCTTATAGTTTTGGTAAACAATAGGATAAAGTTGTTCGATTAATTTTTCCGGACGACCTTCCAAAAATTCTTGTTCTTCAAAAGGTGAGTCGCATCCGAAGATAGTGATCATATCTGTTACGAAATCCTCGTAACTTTTTGCTTGCCAATTATTTTCTACTACAGTGGCGCACACATCTTCAAACATTTCCGCCAAGTCGATAGCCAAGCGGTCGCCGAAGAGGGCATTTCTACGTTTGCGGTAAATGGTGTCGCGTTGTGCGTTCATCACATCGTCGTATTCCAACAGTCGTTTACGGATGCCGAAGTTGTTTTCCTCCACTTTCTTTTGGGCACGCTCAATGGAACGGGTGATCATGCTGTGTTGAATCACTTCACCATCTTGCAGACCGATACGGTCCATCACGTTGGCAATTTTTTCAGAACCGAACAAGCGCATCAGATTATCTTCCAAAGAGACAAAGAAAAGGGAGCTGCCGGGGTCACCCTGACGGCCGGAACGACCGCGTAACTGCCGGTCAACGCGGCGCGAATCGTGGCGTTCTGTACCGATGATGGCCAAGCCTCCTTTTTCTTTCACGCCCGGTCCTAATTTGATATCGGTACCACGGCCTGCCATGTTGGTGGCAATGGTTACGGTTCCTGCCTGTCCCGCTTCTGCTACGATGTCGGCTTCTTTTTTATGCAGTTTGGCGTTCAAAACGTTGTGTTTGATGTGCCGTTTTTCTAATATTTTGGATAATAATTCAGATGTTTCCACGGAAGTGGTACCCACTAAAACAGGACGGCCTTCTTCGTGCAATTCAATAATTTTATCAACAACGGCGGCATATTTTTCCCGTTTGGTTTTGTAAACAAGATCTTCATAGTCGATACGGGCAATCGGGCGGTTGGTGGGAATGACTACCACATCCAGTTTGTAAATATTCCAGAACTCGCCTGCTTCTGTTTCTGCCGTACCAGTCATACCCGCCAACTTCTTGTACATTCTGAAGTAGTTTTGGAGGGTGATGGTCGCGTAGGTTTGCGTCGCTGCTTCTACCTTCACATTCTCTTTTGCTTCGATAGCTTGGTGCAATCCGTCGGAGTAGCGGCGGCCTTCCATGATACGTCCGGTCTGTTCATCTACAATCTTGATTTTATTATCTTCGCTGATGACATATTCCACATCTTTCTCAAACATGGTGTAGGCACGCAAAAGTTGTTGCACAGTATGGATACGTTCGGAGGCGATGGAAAATTCCCTATAGATTTCCGCTTTGCGTTCCGCTTTCTCTTTTTCTGAAAGATTTTCTTTGTCGAGTTTGGCCAATTCTGTCCCTATTTCAGGCATAATGAATAACTTGGCTTCTTCGGTGTTGCGGGAAACCAATTCAATGCCCTTTTCCATGATATTAACAGAATTGAGTTTCTCTTCGATGACGAAATTCAAACCATATTTACCAAAATTGATTTCACGCAATTCTTGCAAATGTGTTTCAGTGGATGCTTGCAAATTATTTTGCTGCAATGTTTTGAGCATCTCCTCATAAGTATGTTTCGTCTCCAATTGATTATTGCCACATTCTGAAATCTTGCTTTGCAGTGTGGAAATCATCATGTCGCGGTAGTTGGCAAAAGCAGGGATTTTTGTTTCGGAAGGAGCTAATGTATTGAGTAATTCAAAGTTTTGGTAAGAGGTGAGTATGTTTTTCCAACATTTGGCTAATTTCCCGGCATCTTCCACATAGATATGTTCACCTAACTGTTTTTGGAGTTCCAAAATCAGATGCTCAACATCTTTTTTGATGGGAACAGCCTCTTTTTTGAGATTTTCATTTTCTTTCTTAATGGCAGCCTCATCGGTGAGAGTGGCTAATTTATTCACCATTTGGTTGAAATACTCAATGCGGTTCCCAAATTTATGTATTTTTTCATTGATTTCATCATCCAAAATAGATAAGTCGTTGTCAATGATAAACATATTGCGGTTTTGTTCTTGCATATAGAACCCTTCCGTACGAAGCAGGATGTTCTTGATGTTGGGTTCGCTCAAGAATTTAATCAGGGATTTGTTTTTGGGCAGTCCGCGCTGGCAGCGAAGCAGCAGTTGTGCCCCCAGTTCTTGGGGTTTGATATCCAAGTTCTCGCTCACGAGGCGTTTTGCTTTCGGAAGAATGGATGTGATCAATTCTTTCTGGGCATTGTATAAGCGTTCAACAGTGGGCTTATACTTGTCGAATTGTTGTTGGTCGCCGCGGGGAGTAGGGCCAGAAATAATCAATGGGGTTCGTGCGTCGTCAATCAAAACAGAGTCCACCTCATCCACGATGGCGTAATTGTGAGGGCGTTGCACTAATTCGGTCAGGTTGCGAGCCATGTTGTCACGCAAGTAGTCAAAACCGAACTCGTTGTTGGTACCATACGTAATATCAGCGAGATAGGCTTGTCGCCTTTCTTCAGAATTGGGCTCGTGGTTATCGATACAGTCCACTTTCAAACCATGAAATTCGTATAACAACCCCATCCATTCGCTATCACGTTTCGCCAAATAATCGTTCACGGTTACTACGTGTACGCCTTTTCCGGAAAGTGCATTCAGATAAACGGGCAGGGTGGCAACCAAGGTTTTCCCTTCACCAGTGGCCATCTCTGCGATTTTTCCCTGATGAAGTACGGTTCCACCAATCAATTGGACATCGTAGTGGCACATATCCCACTTGATCATGTTTCCGCCTGCCGACCAAGTGTTATGGTATAGTGCCTTGTCGCCGTTGATTTCGATGCAGTTTCTGCGGGCGGCAATGTCTCTATCCATTTGGGTGGCAGTAACTTCCACTATTTCATTATCCTTGAAACGGCGGGCTGTCTCTTTCATGACAGCGAAAGCCTCAGGCAAAATTTCATCAAGCACTTCTTGGGTCTTGTCGTACGCTTTCTTTTCCAAATGCTCCATCTCTTTGTACAGACTCTCCTTTTCGCTTACCTCCATACTGTAGTTTTCGTCCAACTGCTTTTTGATTTCGCTGATGCGGGTTTCATCCTCCTTTACCGCTTCGTGGATAATCTCTTTGAACTCCACGGTTTTGGCGCGAAGTTCGTCGTTGGAAAGATTCTTGATGGTTTCGTACGCTTCTAAAACTTTATCTTTGATAGGCTCGAGATGTTTTAAATCTCTATCTGATTTAGTACCAAATATTTTCGTTAAAAAATTTGCCATAAACTAATGTGATTTATCATTTGAAAAATAAGGGTGCAAATGTCCGTAAAAAATCTCAAATAGAGACACTTCTATAAAAATATTTTTGTTTCCGTACCTAATAAACAATTTTGGGAGCGTTTTGTTGGAAAATAAAAAAAAGCGGTAAGGGATATCCTTGCCGCCTCTTTTAGGAGCGTATTTAAATTATTTTCCTTTGGCAGGGTAATTCATTGAATGGGGTGCGGGAGCAGGTTTGCCCGGACGATGATTTTTGTCGACAGGACGGGTTGTGCGGGCATTCTCCTTCATTCTTTTCTCTTTTAAAACTTGCATTCTTTCTGCACCGATAATTTTTTCTAAAGCGGCCTCATTTTCTGCTCTTTGTTTTTCCATATTGGCTTTATTGGCATCCTTTTCCGCTTCAATTTTTTTGTATAGTTCAAGAACTTCTTTTTTCTCTTTTTCAGTAAGATTAACGGTTGCTGCGATTTTGTCGGTATGCATCATGGCTCTTGTTTCTGCAGAGTATGGTGTTTTCTGGTGCATACATTCATGATTTTTATCTTGGTGTGATACGTTTTCTTGTGCATTTAACCATGGGATGGAACAAAAAAATACTGCCATCAATAAAAACAATGCTTTTTTCATAATTGTAAATTTTATGGTTTCAAAAAATGTGAAAAACAGAATTATAGATTGCAAAAGTAATAAAAGGTTTAATGCCCTGCACTTTTTCGTTGATTTTTTATGAAGATTAAAATGTATTTTTGCCGAAAATTAAATGAACGATTATGTTTACTCCTGAAGAGCGTGCGAAATTCCCCTATTGGTTCGCCCATTGGTGCGCTTTCAATATGACTGCGCTGAATTTGCGCTGCTGGAAATTCCGTTTCTTGTTTCACGATATCTGGAAACCGTGGTTGCGATTGTTTTTGCCATACGAAAAAGTGCAGCAGATTCATCGCACCCATGCACGGCATCATAAAGAGTATCGGGGCAAGCGTTATGACTGGTTGGGAATGGTTATTGACTGGGAGTGTTCCCAATATACGAAAGCGGTAGCTACCATGAATGCCCGCCAGAAAATGGAAAATTATAAAGATAAAAATCCTGTTTTTTATGCCCAACTGAAGCAGCACCTTGAACCCATTTTGGAGCAATTGGGGCTGTAAAACCGTTGTTGGAAGAAAAATCATGTTTCCACCGAATAATCGTTCAATTCCTAATAATCCAAAATAATCTTCTGATCTATTAATCTTATAATCGTTATTTTAAATAGAATCGAAAAACAGTTTGTTGTAAAATTTTTGTATTTTTGCCGTCGATTTTACGGTGAAAGAGCAATCTTGAGAGGGAAACAGGTGTAAGTCCTGTACAGTACCCGCTGCTGTAAGTTTCAAAATGCTTGTGCAAAGGCCACTGTTGTTCGTTAATGGGAAGGCGCACAGGAGAGACAAGTCAGAAAACCTGCCGCAAAATTGTTTAGTGAAGCTTCGGGAATTAGGCTTTTACAAACGGTATTCCTATTTTATCGTTCGTATATGTTTTTTCCCCGCAGTGAAGTGAAAGAAGTCTTTAACTTTAAAACATTATTATGCGATGAAAAATTTAAAACAAACATTTCAGCTGCTTTTTACAGCATTGATTTCATTGTCTTTATTGTTTGGCGCTTGTAAAAAAAATGAAGAACCGGAAAATGAGACTCCGGTAATTTTACATGAAGAAGGAATTTATATTCTTTGTGAAGGAAATTATAATGCCAATAATTCTGTTATTTCATTTTATAATAGTAACACGGGAGTGGCTACAACTGACATTTTCTTAGCTACCAATGGTCGTGGTTTGGGCGACACCGGCAATGACTTGCAGGCATACGGCAGCAAACTCTATTGCATTGTTAATAATTCGGAAAGTGTGGAGGTGATGAATTTAAGTGATGCTAAAAGTATCAAGCAAATATCGCTTCAAGGGAAATCCCCTCGAAGAATTGTTTTTGACAAGAATTTCGGGTATGTCAGTTGTTTTGACGGGAGTGTCGTGAAAATAGATACGGCGACTTTGGAAGTCGTAGCTACAGCACAGGCAGGACGCAATCCGGACGGAATTTGCGTGACGAATGGCAAGCTATATGTGGCCAATTCCGGCGGTTTGGATTTCCCCAACTATGACCATACGGTTTCTGTTTTTGATTTGTCGAGTTTTGCTCTTATAAAGACCATTGAGGTGGTTTGCAATCCATTTATGCTTCATTCTGACGACGAAGGCGATGTGTATTTGATCTCTCTTGGCAATTATGATGATGTTGCGAGTGCATTCCAACGTATCAGTTCGCAAACCGATGAAGTGGTTGAAACTTTTGATATCCCTGTAACAAAGTTTGCTGTTTCCGGCCATACTGCTTATTTGTATAGCAGCAATTATTTTACGGGTGAAACATCATTTATGGTGATGGATTTGCATACGGAAACAATTACAAATGAGCAATTTATATCGGATGGGACCCAAATAACAACCCCGTATGCCATCTTTGTGCACCCAACCACAGGGGAAGTTTATATTGCTGATGCAGGCGATTATACCACCAACGGGGATGTATATTGTTTTACCTCCAATGGTAGAAAGAAATTCAGTTTTGAAGTGGGGGTATGTCCTTCCCAATTGGTTTACAAAAAAGCCCAATAGTTGGATAACCATCTTCTTTTCTATTTTGAGTAATGTGATAGTGTTCTAAATGATTGACTGTAAGTGAAAAGAAGATTTGTCTTTTTCTTATTTGTGATGGTAGTGGAATCCGCTTTGTTTTCACAGGTGGATTCCACTATTCTTTTGCAGGGGATTGATGTGATTGAAGGAAGAAACACGCAGACAATATTATCCACAACCCCTGTGCAAACTATTGATACTAAAAGTATTGAGAGATTGCCGGCTGTGCAGCTGTCGGATGTTTTAAAAATATTTTCCGGAGTGGTTATCAAAGATTATGGCGGTGTCGGGGGAATGAAAACGGTATCGGTGCGTGGATTTGGAGCACAGCATACGGCCATTGCGTACGATGGTATTGCGGTAACAGATTGTCAGACCGGACAAGTGGATCTCTCCAAATTCACCCTGCACAACGTGAATCAAATATCCATGAATAATGGTTTTGACGATGATATTTTTGTGCCGGCAAGATTGTTCGCTTCGGCTGCTTTGGTGAATATTACCACGCTTAGTCCCCAATTTTTGGACACAAAGCCCGTGAATATTGATTTTCACTTTACCGGCGGTTCGTTTGGCTATATCAATCCGGTATTGCGCATAGAGAATAGAATCGTGAAAAGGAAGAATAGTTCGCTGCCACTGCTTTCTTCATCGCTCAATATCAATTATGTGCAATCGAAAGGGGATTATCCTTTTACCATTTATTACGGGGGAGTTAATGACAGCACCTCGCGGGAGCGGCGTGCCAATTCGGATGTGAAGAATTTTTCAGCAGAGGGGAATCTGTTTTTCACTTTTAATTCGCGTTCCAAATTGAATTTGAAACTCTATTATTACCAATCGGAGCGGGGGTTGCCGGGGGCGGTTATTTTTTACAAGATTCACCATTCCAAAGAGCGTCTAAAAGACCAGAATGTGTTTGCCCAACTGCACTATGAAAATCGCTTCAATGCCCAATTCGCTTATCAGACCAACCTCAAATTCAACTATTCCTATCAGCAGTATTTGGACCCGGAATATCTTAATTCAGCAGGTTTTTTGGATAACAGATATTTTCAAAGGGAGTTGTATTTTTCCAATACTTTTTTGTATGCTCCCCACCGTGTTGTTTCACTATCTGTTTCTAATGATTTGATTTATAATAATATGAGTATGAATAGCGAGGATTTTTCAAAACCTCAACGCTATAGTTCTCTAACGGTATTGTCGTGTTTGGTGGATACCCGCCATGTGGATGTGCGTGCGGGGCTGTTGCATACATTTGTAGCCAATAGGGTGAAAATCGGTGAGCCGGCAGGAGATGTGAACCGGTTGTCTCCGGCATTGGGCATATCGGTCAAACCTTTATTGAAAGAAAATTTTGTTATCCGTCTGTTCTACAAAAATATTTTCCGGTTGCCCTCTTTTAATGATTTGTATTATCGAATGGTGGGAAATATTGATTTGAAACCGGAAAATACCCATCAGACGAATTTAGGATTGGCGTATGAACGTCTGTTTTTCAAGAAGAAGATAGGGGTGTCCGTTGGCGCGGATGGTTATTACAATTGGGTGAAAGACAAAATCGTGGCCATTCCCAACAAAAATTTATTTGTATGGACGATGTTAAATTTCGGAGAAGTGGAAATTGCCGGTGTGGATGTACACGCCACCTTTGATTATAAGATTTGTAAGTTTCTATCTATAAACTTATTAGGGAATTATTCTTTTCAATATGCTGTAGATAAAACAGATAAGAAATCCAAAACGTATGGTCACCAAATACCATATACGCCGTTGCATTCAGGCAGTGCCTCGTTTTCGTTGCTTACCCCTTACGTGGATGTTACTTATACAGCACTTTTTTGTGGTGAGCGTTATGCCTTTCGCCAGAACACAAAGGAAAATTTAATGCCGATGTATGTCGATCACAGCCTTACCGTTGCCAAAGATTTTACGATTCGCAGGGTGGTGGTGCTTGGAGCGAAAATAGAGTTGCTGAATCTTGCCAACAAGCATTATGAGATTATAAAAAATTATCCCATGCAAGGGCGCAGTTTCCGTGTGGGTATTCATCTGAAGTGGTAGTCCGGCATGCGTTTCGGCAGTTTTACCTCAGATTTTCTCAACTTTTGATCATTTCACATACCCGAGGGGGTACATTATCTTTGCGGTTATTCTCATTTAACAACCCGCCACTCTCCTGGCTGGAGTGTGCCCAGACTAAGATCGTCGATTTGGATACGGATGAGTCGTAAGGTTGGAAAACCGACTGCGGCAGTCATGTGGCGTACCTGACGGTTTTTTCCTTCGGTGAGGGTGAGGCGGATCCAGCTGGTGGGGATGTTGGCGCGATAACGGATAGGGGGCACGCGTTCCCAGAGGTCTTCCGGCGGCGGTACCCGTTCGGCCTTACAGGGGCGGGTGCGGTAGCCTTTGATGACAACACCCTTACTCAGCTTTTGCAGCGCCTCATCGGTAATCTCCCCATCGACTTGGGCGAGATAGGTGCGTGGATGGGCATTTTTCGGATCCAGCAGTCGCTTGATCAGCCGTCCGTCGTCTGTCAGTAGCAGGGCACCCTCGCTGTCATGGTCCAAGCGCCCCGCGGCATATACTCCGGGAGGAAAACCGAACCCGTTGAGGGCGGGATGTCCCGCCTCGGGCGTAAATTGGCTCAGCACACCGTAGGGTTTGTTGAATAGGATTATCATTGGCTATTCTTTCTGGCTACAAGAAATACGATAAAATCACATTTTCGGTTCTATTTTCCTAAAATTTCCCACGTTTTAAGACAGATATAAAAAAATCTCATAAGTCTATGCTTTAATGACTTATGAGATTTTGTTTGGCGGTCCGGACGAGGCTCGAACTCGCGACCCCATGCGTGACAGGCATGTATTCTAACCAAACTGAACTACCGGACCTTTTGTCTATTAAGTTGCTTAATTAGAGATTGCAAAGATAGATTATTTTTTGTTTTACACAACAATTTTATTAAAAAAATATATTTTTCTCTTATTGTATTGATAATTAGATTGTTGTAAAATTCTTGGAAGAGATAAATGGCTGTAAGTGGGAGGTATCGTCCATTGTAGATTCTTCTTTTTAGGAATTTTTTGCCACCATTTCTACAATTGCCGCCGCTCGCTTCGAAGCACCTCTGTTTCCTAAAACATCCAATAAGCGGGAATAATCGCTTTGCATTTGTGCTATGGCA
>JAEEUY010000125.1 GCA_016290715.1 Bacteroidales bacterium | reverse complement strand
GTTGGGACCCATCACGATGGCTTTGGGTCCGATTTTATCTATCAGCAAATGGAGAAAATCGGTGAACGATTGCGAAGCGAACTGGGGAGTGAAGGGGAGAATGATGAGATGCCCGATATTTTCGTTGGCCAGTAATTGTCTTTTTTCCTCCAAAGTATTGATGAGAAAAAAATCGTTCCCGGGATAGAGTACCTGTTGTGGGTGGGGGTCAAAAGTGATAACAATGCTTTCACCCTGGCGTTCTTGGGCACTTTTTTTGAGATAACTCAATATTTGGCGGTGCCCTAAATGCACTCCGTCAAAAGAGCCCACCGTGATGACAGGATTGGTGAAAGTAGGCAGATTATCTAATTGAGTATAAATCTTCATTTTATATCTATTTGACACTCAGTGCATTGCGCAATGCATTTCCGATAAGCATAAAAGCGAGCACCAACAACATAATGGCAATGCCCGGTACAATTGCCAAGTAGGCGTTGTCGAGCACGATGTAGGCATAATTCTCTTTCATCATCATTCCCCACGACGGTGTCGGCGGTTGTACCCCAATCCCTAAAAAGCTGAGTCCTGCTTCCATCAGGATGGCGGAAGAGAAATTGGAGGCGGCAATGACAATGATAGTGCCGGAAATATTGGGCAAAAGGTGTTTCCAAATAATATGCGAACTTCTATAGCCTAAAGCTTTCCCGGCTTCTACAAATTCCTTTTCCCTCAAACTGATCATCTGACCGCGTACCACTCTCGCCACATCAACCCACATGGTTAGACCAATGGCCATGAAGATTTGCCAAAATCCTTTTCCTAAGGCAAAGCTGATGGCAATAACCAGCAGTAGGGTGGGAATCGACCAGACCACATTGATGAACCACATCAATATGTCGTCAATTTTTCCCCGATAGTAACCCGCAACAGAGCCGATTAAAATGCCAATAACCAATGCAATAAAAACGGAAATGCCCCCTACGGCCAAGCTGATTCTTGTACCAATAAGCAACTGGCTGAACACGTCGCGACCGTAACGGTCGGTACCTAATAGAAATCTCTTGGTGATAACAGGTTGCTGCGCACAAACGTCGTTTAGGCTATAACCTATCTCATTTCTGCTTTCGTCTTCAAATGGTATAATCCAGATGGAATCATTGGTATGGCGATAGGATTCTATCGGGATTGTTTGATATTCATCCTGTTGACCATATAACATTCTTTTAAGCCACGACACTTTTTCAATTTCTTGGGTGGGTTTTACTTGCAGCAGTTGGACTGTAAAACCGGGGCCTCGTACGGCAATTTCTAATTGTTGGTGGTTGCAATAAGGTGAGTGGTCGGGGGTGATAAGGTATCCCAAAATGGCAATGATGACAACAAAAAGAATGAAAAACAGAGAAATCATCCCCTGTTTTTCTTTTTTAAACCGTTTCCATGCCAGTTCCGACAGAGAAACCGCTTTGTATTGCTTGTCTTTTTTTTTGAAAATCTTCAAGTTTATACAATTTTAGGATGGCATACACTTTTTTCGCTTTCTTTCATTAATTGGATGAAGGGGTTGAAGTAATGATCGCCTTTTGCCACAACGCCGGCTAACCCCTTGCCACCATTCTTGCTGCGTTTGATGTCTGCGAACAAGCCTTTCTCTAATGTGTCGAACAAGCCTTCCTTGTTGATTACCTCCAATAAGGCGACGGTGTCATCCAGCACTTTCTGCGCTCTTTGGCGGATAATGCCGTTCTCTTTGAATTCCACTTCATCACCGATGTTTTTCATGTTACTGAAAATATATTTGGCGTTTTCAATGGCCAAATAGCGGTCGGACATAAAAGGAGTATGAATGGCTTCGGTGATCATCCCCAATAATTGTATCCCCTGTCCGGTCCAGATGGCGATTTGGTTGAAAAGAGCATCTTGGATAGCGCCGCGGAATATGTTGCCTGTCATAAATTTAGTGGGAGGCATATATTTCAACGTGGCTTTGGGAAATATTTCGCGCGTCATTTGCGCTTGTGCCAGCTCGTAAAGGAAGCCGTTTTCCAATGCCGGATCCATTTCAAAAGCATGACCTAACCCCATCTGTTCTTCCGGCATGCCGGCGAGCAGTGCCAATTGTTCGTTAATCAAGTCGGAAGCCAATACGGTATGTGCTTGTTCATAGGCATCGGCAGTGGTGAGGTAGTTGTCCTCTCCAGTATTGATGATTACTCCCGCAAAGCCATTGATAATGCGGGAAAAATATTGGTCAATGATGGTTCTTTGCGGATTGATGTCGCGGAAAAGAATGCCATACAGAGCATCATTCAACATGACATCCAGTCGCTCTAAAGCTCCCATGGCTGCAATCTCAGGCATGCAAAGCCCGGAACAATAGTTGCAAAGACGGATATATCTGCCCACTTCTTCGCCCACTTCGTCTAATGCTTTACGCATAATGCGGAAGTTCTCTTGAGTGGCAAATGTGCCCCCAAAGCCTTCGGTAGTGGCTCCGTAAGGAACATAATCAAGCAGACTTTGTCCGGTGGTGCGGATAACCGCAATAATATCCGCTCCCTGACGTGCAGCGGCTTGGGCTTGTACCACATCTTCATAGATGTTTCCCGTGGCTACTATCACATATATGTATGGCTTTCTGCCTTCCCCGATTTCTTCCAAGTATTGGTTGCGTCGTGCAACATTGTTTTTAATTCGGGTCATACATTGGCCAATGTATGGCTGCACTGCTTGATGAATACTATCTATATTGTTGATTTTCAGTTCGGTGATATTCAATGTGCCCGCAGCAATGCTTTCGGCTATCTCTTGGGGCGTTTTGCCTGTTTCAAGAATGGCGTTGCCAATGTAAAACAAAGCCCCTTGTTGCAATACGCCTTTCTCTTGCAATTCGTTTACAACAACATTGGGGAGAGGAACATCATTGCTATCAATACCATCAATGCCAATTAATCGACACAGTGTACGTTCAACGGCCACGGTGGTATAGTTGTTGACAAAGTTTTGTACATCATTTGCGATGTTGCCTGCTAATTCTTTGGCATATTTAACTTTTTGAAAATCAATACCTAATTTGCTTTTTGTCATGGTATTTGTATCTGTTGTTAGTTTAATAATCGTTTCCGGTCTCCGGAAATCAGGGTGCAAAAATACGATTTTTTTTCTTTATTTTGATGATGGCGTATATGATAAAAAAGCATTACGAAGGCGCCCTTGGAAGTAATGCTAATTTTCTGGTGGATTCAATGTGGCCCACAACAAATCCTTGAGTTGCACCAGATTTTTTTGGGTATGGGCAGAGATGAAGATGGTAGGAACGGGGAGTTTTAATTTTTTTTGAATTTTGGCGATTTCATTTTCCGGGAGCAAATCGCATTTGGTGATAGCAATGATTTGTTGTTTGTCAACCAGTTCTGTGCTATACGACTTTAATTCGTTAAAAAGAATTTTGTATTCTTTGGTGATATCTTCGGAAGTGATGGGAATGAGGTAGAGAAGGAGTGCATTGCGTTCAATATGGCGCAGGAATCGTAATCCGAGGCCTTTCCCTTCGGAAGCGCCTTCAATAATTCCGGGGATGTCGGCGATGACAAACGACTGGTAGTCGCGGTAGGCGACGATGCCCAAGTTGGGTTTGAGGGTGGTAAAGGGGTAGTTTGCGATTTTAGGTTTGGCATTGGTGAGAACGGAGATGAGTGTTGATTTTCCTGCGTTTGGGAACCCCACCAAGCCTACGTCTGCCAATACCTTGAGTTCCAATGAAAGCCATTTTTCGATGCCTTCTTCGCCGGGTTGTGCGAAGCGTGGGGTTTGACGGGTGGCTGTTTTGAAGTGCACGTTCCCCTGACCTCCACGACCGCCTTTCAAGACGACCACTTCTTCGCCATCTTCCAATACTTCTCCCAAAACCTCATCGGTTTCCACATCTTTCACAATGGTTCCGAGTGGTACTTCGATGATGCCATTTTGGCCATTTTTCCCGAAGCATTGGTTTTTTTGCCCGTTGCCCCCGTCTTCAGCAAAGATGTGCTTGGTGTATCGCAGGTGGAGTAGTGTCCAAAGATTACGGTTCCCTTTGAGAATGATGTCGCCGCCTTTTCCGCCGTCGCCGCCATCCGGACCGCCTTTAGGGTCTTTGGCCAAATGGGCGAGATGGGCAGAACCGGCACCTCCTTTCCCTGATCTGCAAAAAATCTTGACGAAATCAATAAAATTTTCGTTTGCCATGGCTGTATATTCGGTTTGCTATATTAAAAATTTTCGGATTTTGGCTTGTCAAGTGGCCAAAATCCGAAAATAAATTCCACAGTAAGTTATTCTTATTTAATGCCTAATTTTTTCTTGATATCTTTAGGAAGAGCATCTTTATGCACCACGATATTCATTGTTTTGTAACGAACAAATGCTTTGCTTGCATAGAACATTCCATCGTATTCATACACTTTTCCCCAACTATTTTTTACCATATAGTATTCGTTCCCCATTTGATCGGTGGCTTTACCGTAAATGAGCATGCCGTGGTCATCGGTGGTTTCCCAGTTGTCGTATGCCAATTGGCGTTCCTCTTGGGTTACCCAACGTTGTGGAGTGGGGTGCTCGTAAGCTTCTTTGGTGCGGTCTTCCTTGCTTAATCCTGTCCAATGTGCCATGTCGCTGCCGCCGTTGTCGGTGTTTTTGCCGTCAATATCAGGCAATACGCAGAATCCTTTGCGAATGCCCTTGCGGAAGCCATCCTCGCTAACATCCGAGCCCCATGCAACCGTATAGCCATTGTCGATGGCATAGTCAAACACTTGCATGAATTCATCCAAAGGCAAGTTGTAGCATTGTGACCAGCGCCAGTTGTCTTGAATCTCAAGGACGAATTTTTCGTAGAAAGGATGATGGGTATATGAGGTGATGGATACATAGTCGTCGGCATTTAATCCTAAGGATTCGTAAAAAGATTTCGGCGTATATTCCTTCCCTTTGTAAGTGAATTTTTCGGGGCATTTTCCGAGGTATGCATCGTGGATGCTACGGATGGCCTGTTCCCAAAGCGGACCATTTTCACCGGATTGCAATTTTTTGTGGTCTCCTGTTGCAATCGCTTTTACTACAGCATCAGAAACGGCGGAAAGCTCACTGTGGTCAGATAATGTGTCCCCATAAGCGGCCCCAGGACGCATCTCCTCTTCCGGAACCAGTCCAAAAGTTTTCATGCCATAAATCACATCGTAAAAAGAACCGCCTTGTGAAAAAGAAACGTCTCCGTGTGTGCGTACAGCTGCTTTGGCACGGTCGATGTAAGTATTGTGTACGATGAACATTTCAGAAAGGTCATATTCACCCTTGCCCATACGAAGCAACTCGGATTCAATGAATGCCAATCCGGAATAGCACCAGCATGTGCCTGCCCGGTTCTGGTTTTTGATGGAAGTGATGGGCAGCTCTTTCACAACAGTGAATTTGTAGCCTTCTTCCTCTTTTTGCTCTTCTTTGTTTTCTTGTGCTTGCACAGAAAACGCCAAAATAAATGCACTTAATGCGATAAAAATAATTTTTTTATTCATAAATTATTGGTTTTAAATATATTGAGAAATTAATTTTGTGAATATTTAAAACAAACTTGAGGCTACAAAAATACAACTTTTTGAAAAATAATGGAATGCTATTGGCAGAAAATTATTGGAGAAAAAAGAATATCCTCTTAAAACGTGAACGGCAAACCCTTTGAACACTTAATTTTTTAAGTGGTAGATCTCTTCCAAATGCTTGTTTTGACTGATATCAGAAGGAAGAATGATAGGTGATTTGAAGGTGGGAAATTTTTTCGCACGACCTTCTGTAATGTCAATCCCTTGATTCAAAAATGCCCAATATACAAGTTCAGTACAATATATTCGGCTGGAGTCATCTTTGTCAAATTCATTATCAAAGAGGGTGTTCTGCTTATATTTTTCAAAAGCAAAATGTGCGATGGCATTTCCCAAAGAGGTGTCGGAAGTATTCCATCGCATAATCGCTCCGCATTTGGCGCGATCGTATCTGAAAAACTGTTCAATGGGGTCTTTTTTTATCTTGTCCGGTTCGTTGTCGGGAGCTTCGCCCGGCACGGCATGAATGACAAACCATTGGTGGTGCTCCTGCACAACAATGCCCACGTGAGAGTATGGTGAGAAACGATCGGTGCTGGTTACGACTCTACTTTCTTTGCTTCTACCCAAGCGAAAAGCAAGATCACCTTCGCGCAAGCCAACCTCCTTGGGAAAAGGGTAGGGGGTGGTGTTATTTGTACAAGCAATAAAAACGAGGAGCAGTAGTAACCAGCACCAATTTTTCATTTAAAAGCGAGAATACTTAGATATCCATACGCCAAACGCCCTTGTCGTCTTTTTTCAGTTCAATTTCATCCTCATTATCTTTCGTTTCCCCTTCTGTTTCTGTCGTAAACTTGACTTTAACCTCAGCCGAATTCTTGTCATCCGAGAATTCGCAACTTTCGATAGAATACTTGGTGATAGTTGTGTTTTCTAAAGAGGATTCCAATTTGTCTGCAAGTGCATTGATGAGTTGCTCTGCATCTTCTTTGGATAATTCTTTGTCACCTTCCATAATGGGATCACCCAAGGCAACCTTGATGGCTGTAACATAATCTTTTTTCTGTAATGCTTTATAGTAATTATCCACAATCTTTTCAGGTTCGGATTTCATACTGCATGCTACAAAAGCAACGGCCATGATGGCAACTAAACATAAACTGATGACTCTTTTCATGATGGATTATTTTTTTAATTTCTGCAAAAATAGAAAAAAAACTTTTGTATGCAACGATTTTGAAAAATTAACGTCTTAAATAAAAAAAATAGGTTCACTTTTTTATAGGAAATCATGTCCAGAATATCTTATATCTCATTTGTT
>JAEEUY010000124.1 GCA_016290715.1 Bacteroidales bacterium | reverse complement strand
GTGGTTATCAAAAAAGATCGGGATATGTCCTTTTCCGGCCGTATTATTGCCGGTTTGTTTGATTTTGTTACCCATTCGTGCGAATTTGACTATGAACAGTTTAAGGTGCGGATGAACGATATTGATTCGCTGATTATGTATGTGGAGGATAAAAATGGTCCGATGAATATGTATGGCGAGTACCGGCTTACCAAGGTGATGAGCCCGATTGAAGACTTGGCCGGAACGTTGTACATTGATATGCCTCATAACAAGTCAGGGAAAATAGATAATCCCAAATATCCTTATTTCTCCAGTAGTGAGGGGGGAAGGGTTTATTATGATCATCCGTTTACGTTTAATCGCCACTATGACAGAAAGAAATTTTTCTATCAGTTGGATCTTTTTACCATCACCAATCTGGATAATTTTGACACGGATTCGATTCGTTATGAAGGGCAGCTGATTTCGGGCGGTATTTTCCCTGATATTCGCCACGAATTGAAGGTCCGCCCCGATTTTTCTCTTGGTTTTGTGCATAAAACGGATGGGGAATTTCTGGCTGCGTATAAGGGTAAAGGAACTTATGAGGGTATGATTGACTTGAGTAATAGAGGATTGCGTGGCAAAGGAACAATCAAATATCTGACATCCACTACAGAGTCCGACAGTCTTGTGTTTTTCTTGGATGCCACTACGGGTAATGCTACTTCGCACGTGGTAGAAGAGCAGATGGCAGGCGTTGAATTTCCTCCCGCCAAGGTGGAATATGCCTCTTTGCGGTGGGAGCCATACGCAGATCAAATGTTCGTTTATACACAGTCAGTGCCGATGTCAATTTTTAACGAGACTACCTTGACGGGTAACTCCAAACTTACTCCTACAGGAATGTTCGGTACGGGCACGCTTAACTTTAATCGTGCGGATATTACTTCCAAACTGTTTAGTTTTAAGCATCATGAGCTCTTTTCCGATGCCGCTGACTTGCGTATTTATGACCTGTACCAAACCAATGAATTTGTATTTTCAACAGATAATTACAATTCACACATCGATTTCCAAAAAAGAAAGGGCCACTTTGAGTCCAATGGCAAGGCATCGGAGGTCATTTTCGTGAAAAATGAATTTAAAACCAATGCAGCTAAGTTTGATTGGGATCCGATAGATGAGGATATCTTGATTTTCCAATGGGATGACCCGTATAAAAATGTGGATATTAATAGTACTCCAGCCAAGAAACTGGTGGATATGGAAAGCACGGGCAATGAGCTGACAGCGACATCAGCTAAGAAAAAAGGTCTTCAATTCACCTCCACTGCGGCTGAATTCAATTTTAAAACCAATATCATCCAATGTCACGGGGTGCGCTATGTTCATGTGGGTGATGCCGCCATAGTGCCCAATAATGGAGAGATTACTATTTTGGAATATGCTGAAATTAAGAAACTTGACTCGGCTCGTATTGTCGCCGACTACGAAAATAAATATCATGAACTTTATGACTGCTCGCTCACCATTGTCTCCGGGCGCGAATTCAATGGCAACGGGAAGTACGATTATATAGATATGAACAAGGAGGTGCAAGTACTCAAGTTTGATTCGTTATGGTTTTATGAATATACCAAAGGGTATGCTCCCATCCCGTTTGACAGGGATTTCAAGTTGAGTCCGCATTTTGCTTTCGATGGTCGTGCAGAGTTGAGCAGTGCCAACGAGTTCTTGACCTTTGTTGGGGGTGTGCAGTTAGTGCACGATTGCGATACGGTGCAACGTGCCCGTCTTCAATTAAATGGTCAAATCAATCCGGATCATGTACTGATTGAAATAGGACCTCATGCCTTGGATGTGAACAAACAAAAGGCGGTGGTGGCTATTGCCTCTGCCAATGTCTCAGGAAGAATTTATACTTGTTTCGGGGCACATAAAGATCAGTTTAATGATTCTGAATATATATCTGCAACGGGTTATATTGATTTTGATGAAGAGACACAATGCTTCCGAGCCGCTTCCATGGCTAAGTTGGAAGATCCTGATATTCCTGAAAATATCATTACATTGAATAAAAAAGAGTGTATTGCGCAGGGTAGTGGTAGTATTGACATGGGGGCAAAATTGGGGCGTGTTGATTTTAAAACGCTGGGTACTGTTGTGAACTACATGAAAGCCGACTCGGCCGAAATGAGCCTCACCACCACCATTGACTTCTTTTTCAATGAGCAATCGATGAAACTAATGAATACTCATATTGATAATGCTACCGCCGAATTTTTCGATGCGTGGGAAAATGAAGCTTACGACTTGGCAATGAAAACCATTTTGAAAGAACGGGATTATGAAGATTATGCTTACGAGGTTTCTGTTCACGGCCAAGCTCAAAAACTTCCTCAAGATTTGCGTGTGAAATTTGTGTTTGCCAATATCGGTTTTGTGTGGAATCCTGCCCTGAAAGCTTTTGTTTCTCAACAAAAATTGCCGATGGTAATATGCAATTCCAAGGAAGTGAATAAAATGCTGCCTGGTAAAATAGTTATTGAAAAACGTGGTTCACGCAATAAACTCTATATCTACTGCGAAGTGAATGATGTTTGTTTCTTCTTCCAATTTGAAAATAATCAAGTGTATGGTTTTTCTACGGATACTCGTTTTACAGATGCAATTAGAGCTACAAAAGCGCAAAAAAGAATGTTGGCTGGTGGCGATGGGAAAGCCTCTTTTACCTATAAGTTAGGTAATCGCGGTCAAAAAGATAAGTTCTTGCGTAAATTCTATGTGAAAGAAGAAGAACCGGAAGCTGACGAAGAAACAGAATAGTTTAGTTCTTTTGCGTGCTGAAGGCACGCACTCTCAGTAATCCCACTCAAACGAAGTGCAGAGGGAGTAGTGGATGCGACGCTCATACCAAGCGCTCGGAGAGACGCGACATAAGCGATGCTATCTGCTTTCATCTTTTCATCTTCTTTTCTTTGTCTTGACACAAAAAAAAGAAGCAAAAGAAAAGTCAAGGCTGTGCTGAAAAAAAACTAAAAAATGACTTCATAAAGCTAAAGTTTACAAAACTCGCGCTGTTCTTTTTCTCCAAAGTCGTTTTTAATAACAGGCTTGCAGCGATGACCTACTGTATTGTAATGCGCTCAAACAGTGTAAACTTCTTAACGCTTTATTCCATCATTTTTTTTAACGTTTTTTTCAGCAAGGCCCTATTTTGGCGGCGGTGTGGGGCACTGCATCCGCAGCGGAATACAATGATCACTAGTGTAATAGATAGCGGCTTGTTCTTCGCGTGCCAGGGGCACGCATTCTTAGTAACCTCATATAAGCGGAACGAAGTGGAGCGTAATATGGGGTGGGCAATTGCGCAGGTAACCAGCGTGTGGGAGACACGCTACTTTCTTGAGCCTACTATCGCATCACTTCCTTTTGCACTCTATATTATTTTTTTCAATAAGGGACAAGAGTTAATTATTAGATGTATTTCATCATTTTAACTTTTATTGGTATCGTATTTCTCTTGGGTAATGATTCGTAAATCTAATTTTTCTTTTCGGTGTTTCAGTTCTTGTAAATTTTGAATCGGAATTGTTTTTGTATTTGTATTTGTATTTGTATTTTGCTGTCAGTAATGGCTATTACATATAGGGTGGTTCGTTCTAGTGGTAGAATAGTAGTCCGAGGTAGAATCTCGGACCGGTTGGGGATAACAGTGATCCATTAGCGAGTGAACAGAGCCAGTCTGCTTTCAGTGTGATGTGTAAGAATTTGGTGGCGATGAAGTCGCAGCCGATGAAAGGAGTGATGGCGCAAAAAACTTGTTTGTGGAAGACAACATTGTTTTCTGTGTGCCAGTCGTGGGAGTTGCCGTTGAACATGAGAAAGGTGGTGCTGCCGCCTCCACCTACGGTCAAGCCGATGTAGGGGGCTGCATGTTTGAAGTTCCAGTAGAATGCTCCCAGCGCACCTCCCCACCCACAGCGTATGTAGCTGCCGTTGTGCCGTTGTCGTAATGTGGATACATATCCTTCGCTGCCTACCATCCAGTGTTTCCCAAGATGCAGCCGTATGGCACCACCGATGCCGAACGGCGCTCCCTCCGCCCGATAGCCAATCTTTGGCAAGGTTCCGTTCAAGTATCCGGTGTGCAGCATCATGCCCCCACTGAACCCCGTCAACACTTTCGCTTTTTCAGATGTTTCTTGTGCACGAGTGGAAATGGGTGTTGATAATAGGACGAGACAAAATAAAATAGATAGTGATTCTTTCATAATCAATTTCTTTTGGGATTTTTGGGAAACCATCCTTTGGCAACTCTTTTTTCTTGTTGGAATAGTTCAAGAATGGACCAGAAGCAGGAGAAAGCAAATACACCTACCATGGTAGAGCCTACTATGTTGGGAATGAGTAGGGAGAGAATGGCTGCTGTACTCCCTAACAGAAAAAATATCCACCAACATTTTTTGCTGAAATGGTATTCCGCCCAAATTACAATGGGGTGGAACAGTCCGATACAGACAAAAGTAGCAATGCCGATGAATAGTCCTGAAAAATTCAACAGAATATATTTATGGTATTTTTTGACTTATTTTTTATGGGTGTTATTGAATGAATTGTGCCAGACAATAACAATATTGCAAAAATACATAAATATTTTACATATAACTATGCATCCCCCCTAACAGAAAGTTCACTCCAAAATAGGTCATAAGGACGGAGAGGAAGGAGAAAATGGAGTACAAATGGAAGCGCATTGGGCGGTTTTCATCTGTGAAAAAGGCTGAATGGAGAGGGATGAGATAGACCAATAGTGTGATGAGCGCCCATACTTCCTTTGGATCCCACGACCAATAGGTGCCCCATGATATGTTGGCCCACACCGCACCAATGAAGATGCCGATGGTAAGTAATGCCACGGCAGGGTAGAGCAGCAGTAGGCTGATGTCGCGAAGCCGTCCTGTGTAGTCGGTACGGCAGGACTTAGAGAGATGGACAAAGAGTGCCGTGATGCCGTTCAGCATGGTGAAAAACAATAGAGCGTAAGCTATCATGATGACGGTAACGTGCAGACTCAATAGGGGAGAAGCGAGTACCGGCATCAGGTGGGTTACTGGTGGGTTTGAACCGCCCATCATCTGCACCAGCAGTACGAAGCCGTTCATCATCAGTCCGGCTGGTAGCGCCATCTCGTACCTTTTGGATAGGATGAGTGTGATGATACAGATACTTAATGCAAGGAGATTCATCGAGTCAAAGCTGCCAGCCATTGGCACGTGTCCCCCCGCAATCCACCGCAGGATAAACAGCAGTAACAGAAAAGCCCCGAGGAGTGCCATCCAAACGATAGCAAACCAGTGGAGGAACTTGTGAGGCTTCTGTCCTTTCCCGATACTGATGAGTGTAATTGTGAAAAAGACTAGTCCAAGCAGGATGTTGACGAAAGCCAGCCAACGCCCTGTGGTGAGCCGGTTGTAGAACCGTTCGGCACGATATTGTGTCTGCGGTTGCGTCTGCCCCAACGAGTATTTCTCCTGATAGATTTTGGTTTTTTCGAACACTTCGTCCAAACTTTTGAAATCGTTGGCCACCACATATTCGTTGCAGAGGCTCAGCTGTTTGCGGATGAAAAGGTACTCCTTGTCGGAAATGTCCAATGGAAGTTCGTCGCATTGTGCGTACCATGTTACCTCCTTGCAGCTGTCGGCATGGGGAAATATTTTCAGTAATTCTCCACTGAGGAGCATTTGGACGAGGTTGTATTTTTCGTTGGCGATACGGCAGCTTTTCTGCTTTGGATCTCCCATAGGTAGCACTGTAACGGCTTCATCCAATTTGTTTTCTCCATAAAATCCGCTGAAATCGGTAAAGCGGGCGTACTTTCCGTTGATGCCGAGCACCTCCCGCGCATAGCCGTCCTTGATCTTGAACATCGGTTCGTTTTTCCAATCATCAAAATAGAACAGCCAGCCGCTGAAGACCTGTTCGGATGAGAGACCATGGTAACAGGCCTTCCCATATAGTTTGGTCGTAAAATTTTTTGCTAATGTTTGCAGCGGGCAGATGCGCCCTTTGTATTGCACATATAGCTGTCCCATCTTGTCGGCACTCTCTTTGGGAAGGGTGCGGGGTGTATTGGCTGAAATCGTGGGCAGACAGCAGCCTGCCATCAGTAAGACGAGAATGACGGCCGCTTTGGCAGAAGTTTTTTTCAGCAGCTGTCGGAACCTCCCTGTGGGCACGACAAACATTGCTACCAAGGAGACCAGCAGCAGGATATAGCCCGCATAGGTTACCCCAATACCCCACGGGTCGTGGGCGACGGCAAGTACGGAATTGCCATTTTCGTCGTAATCGCTCTGATAGAAACGGTAGTTTCTGTGTTTCAGGATGTTGTTCATGGAAAGTGTGTCTTCGGTGCAGTTTCCTCCGTCGTTGATGTGGAGGTGACTGACAAAGTCCATAGGAGATTGCGACCCGGGGTAGCGTACCACCTCAAAGCGGTCGAGCGTGAGGGTGAAGGGCAGTGTTATGTCGGTGTTATTCCCTTTCTTTTCAATTTGGAAATGTCCATTGGCCTCGTTTGGGTGCAAGGTCATTTCACCATGTTGTCCCGTAAGCATTGTAAGTAGTGCGCCAAGTGAAATGACCAGAGTTGACAGATACACGAGGCAGACTTCAGGGCGCTGCCACGACTTCTTCATTAGAAGTAGGGCAATCAATCCAACAGCAGCCAAACCCCATAGGGAGACAAACCACCACGATCCATAGACGTGGTTTAGGGCGTATTCGGAGCCATGGTATTTCTCCACGATGGTACCTGCAGCCATCATGATAATCAGGATGGTCATCAGGACAGTTAGTACGGGGCGGATTCTGTTCATAATGTGCATTTTTTTTAAACGAATGTAGAGGCAAAAAATTTTGTGTCTATAAGTAAACGTAAAATAAAAACAGCTTATATGTCATATTTGAAATTAGATGGAATTGATGAATTGCACGATGGCATCACGGTCTGCCTTGTTGAGGTTGCGGAACCTTTCAATAGTCCATCGGGCATCACTCTGTGCGCTTCCATGCCACATAATGGCTTCAATAACATTGCGGGCGCGACAGTCATGCATACGGTCGGAAGCGCCGGTACATATTGCCGATAGTCCTCTTCCCCATAATGGAGTGGTACGGCACCAGCCGGTACGAATGTCATTCTTCATATATAGTTTGTGTTGAATCATGTCAGAATACGGCCATATCTTTTGGTTAGGATAGCGTGGAAGCCGCTGATCTGCAGTAGTGAAGAAGTGGTTGGGGTCAGTAAAGCGGTCGTTTCCGGTCGTCCAACTTGGGCGATGGCAAGTGGCACACCCGATTTCACGGAACAGTTCACGACCGCGTTGTACTGTGGGGTCATTCAGATTACGTGCAGCAGGAACAGCCAACCCACGATGCCATACCATCAGGTTTACATAGTCGTCATCACTCATTTCTGCTGGCAGTTCTCTGCTGGTTAGATAATTATAGATGTCAGTCTCAACGTTTCCACTGACATTGTATTCAGGGAAATAATTATAGAATTCTGCTTGTACACTTGGGTCTTGGGAGGCTACGCGTGCGTAGGTATTGGTCATGTAGTGATAGCGGCGGTCTTTACGTGTAACGTTTGTAATATTCCAGATGGCGTTGGCTCCCGGTCCATCTTGCAGGGGACCACGGGTGCAGGCGTAGGTGAAGCGTTTGGGATGAGTGGTATTCCCGTACAAACCGGTAGGTGCCCAGTCATTACCAGCCCACATCGCGGGATTTAGATGCGCCCCTGCATCGTATTCTTTTTGATATTGTGCCTTAAGTGAGTCATCGGGAATGGCATCCAACAATCCCGTCCCATATATGCCGATGGTGGATTCTAATCTGACGATTTCGCTTCCGTATGGAATGGTGGTCCCGTTTACTTCTAATGGCACATAATAAGCGGAAGCAGGAATGTACACCTCAGGATAGATAAGGCTGTAAGTCTCCCCATCAGGGAAAGTGTTGCCCCATTCATCGGTGTATGGCAGCCAGCTAATTTGGATTTGCGATTCGTCAATGGGCGCTTTGAAAGGTTCTACCGCTTTGGTTTGCGGCATTCCTGTCAGAGAGGAGATGTAGGTGTCGTTTTGGTCAGTTACTACAAGCAGGTAGCCGTTGCCCCAGTCGCCGGCGGCATAGCGGTCCATACGCTTGCCATGTCCGTAGCCTGGGTGACAGGCAATACAGGAACTGCGGATGTACAAAGGTCCTAATCCGTTGAATGGAGGAGTATTCTGTGTGAAGTCGCGTTCAAACAAGTATTCACCATACTTGAATGCCGAAATATCAGTAACTGCTGGTGCAGGATCTTCGTAGGCGGAAGAAGATGCGTTGAAGGTAGTGCCTAATAGGCCGCCAGCATAAGTCTCTTCTTCTATCCATGATAGCGGTTTCGTATATTCTTCTTCAGGTTTGTGACATGAACAGCATAGCAGTGCCGCAAGAATTATGATTACCGATAGTTTGCTGGTAAAGGTTGATGTTTTCATCTTGGTTGTTTTTTTATAATGAATGATTATTGTCTGCTTAAAAGATTGTTGACTTCTGATAGAACTTCATCCAATGTCTGGCAAGCAGTAATGGCTTCAGCATTGGCTGGATTGGTGTAGTTTGAAACAAATGGTGCAGGCATTGCCTGTATTTTGTTCTTGGCATTAGCAATGGCATTTATTACTCTATTGTCAAGATTTTTATCTAAAGAGCCGATGTAGGCATGCAGCGACAGAGTGGGGGATTGTTCTCCATCAATCCCACCAAGGTATGCGTTTTCAATGCTGACAACATTGTTGTAAAAGTCTTCGATGGATTTCTGACTATATGGGGATTCGATATAGTTAGGGTCTTCACCATTATATGGGTTTCCAATTTTGGAGGTGCCTACCTCGTCGGCAATGGTTTTGCATCCGTCCACAATTGCCATCAACCCACTGACTGTACTGGCATAGGTGCTCCCTAAGGAACCGGATTTCATTAGGTTTTCACCATAATTATAGTTACCACTGTTGACCATGGTGTTCAATTCTAATTCTTCTACTTTATCTCTGTGTGATTTTGGAGCTCTGCTACCTATCCAACTTACTTCCAATTGAAAGCAGCGGTTGCGCAAATCGCCT
>JAEEUY010000123.1 GCA_016290715.1 Bacteroidales bacterium | reverse complement strand
ATGGATTGTATGATGAAAAATTGAAAATAGTGTCTGATTGGAAATGGTTTTTGCAGGCCATTGGTTTAGGCAATGTAAAACCGGTATATGCAGATATTGATGTTACAATCTTTGATGCAAGCGGTATCAGCGAATGCAATCTTGACTTACGCAATAAAGAGCGAAGACAAGTTTTGGAGGAGGTGCTGCCTCCTGCTATATTGGCTGATTATGATGCACATGCTTTCCCTGTATCGCAATATCAGCGGTTGAAGAAATACCATCTTTGGCCTATAGCGCATTTTATTGAGCGAGTACTGTTTAAGCTGAACAAATGGCATGTTTTGAAATGAATCCTCATTTCTCCATCATCATTCCTCTATACAATAAAGCCCCTTACGTGGCTAAAGCCATCGGAAGCGTACTTGCCCAAACATTCACCGATTATGAACTGGTCGTGGTGGATGACGGCAGCAGGGACGATTCTGCCGAAATGGCGGCCAAAGCCATGGCTGGCCGACCGGATTGCCGGCTGATAAGGCAGGAGAATGCGGGTGTGAGCATGGCTCGCAACAACGGCGTGGCTGCCTCGCATGGTGATTATCTTTGCTTTTTGGATGCCGATGACTGGTGGGAACCGACGTTTCTGGAAGAGATGTCAAAGCTTATAGAGGAATTCCCCGATGCAGGCATTTACGGCACAAGTTATACCATTGTGAATGAAACCAGACACAAGACCCGCGTGGCCCCCGTTGGCGTGGAAGCGGGTTTTGAAAAAGGTTACATCAATTACTGCCAGGTGTATGCCAAGACGCTGGCAATGCCGTTATGGACGGGTGCTGTCTGTATTCCTCGTCCTATATTTAATGAAATGCAAGGCTTTCCTAATGGGATTAAGTTGGGAGAGGATTTCCTACTGTGGATTCGGATAGCCTTGAAATACAAGGTGGCGTTTTTGAACAATCCTTTGGCCTATTACAATCAGGATGTGGATGCTGATAACCGACTAACAGGAAGACTAGTAGCTCCGGATAAAAATTATTTATGGCAATTGGATTATTTGACAGAGGTTGAATCTCAGAACATTGACTATAAACAATTAATAGATGGTTTACGATGCTATGATTTGCGTCCTTACTATCTTTCAAGAGAATATAACATAGACACCTTTCAGGAGATTAAAAAAGTAGATTTTACGAAACAGAGTTTTAAGGTAAGATGTTTTTATAAATTACCGCTATTTGCCGTGCGAATGAATGTTTTTATACATACTATCTGTTATAAGGCCTATATAAAAATGCAACAGATAGCAGCAAAATTAGTAGAACAATGTTGGGAAGTTGGGTTGTTGGAAAACGACTTTGAAAGTGTAATGAATGGTGAATTGTCTGTTAAATGGATAGAAACTGGTTATAAGGATAGATGGTTTGCAGATCCTTTTATTCTCGATGTAAATGATGCTGAGGTAAAAATATTGGTAGAGGAATATTTTTATAATGAAAAAAAGGGTCGTATTGCAGAAATTACTATTGAAAGATGCTCTAATAAACTGATAAAAAACAAAACTTTACTTGATATTCCTACGCATCTCTCATTCCCAGCTATTTGGCGTGAGAAGGATACAATATATGTGTATCCAGAAAACAGTGCAAGCGGAAGTTTATTTTTATATCGTTATACCGAAAATGGTCTTGTTTTTGATTCAATATTAGGCATAGAGCCATTGACAGATGCGATTATGACTGATTTTTTTGCAGAACATCGTCTTTACTCAACTTGTATGCCTTCACCTAATGGCAATGATTTGGGACTATATCTTTTAGATAAAGGTGTTTTTCATTTAGCAAAGATAATTAAATTTTCTAATTGTGATGCACGTATGGCCGGTGATTTCTTTAAATATAAAAATAAAATATATAAGCCTTCACAAGATTGTTCTCGACGCTACGGTGGCGCTATTCGTATATACGAAACAGAAGATGGTATATCATTTAATTATAAAGTTACACTTACATCACCTCACCCAAGCCTTAAACTAGGATTACATACTATTAATTCATTTAAAGGAGTAACTGTTGTTGATGCCGTTGGATACCGTTATTCAATTGCTGGAAAAATAATTTCTGCACTTATCTTTATTAAAAAGAAATTACATTGATTCCTAAAATAATTCATTACTGTTGGTTTGGTCGTGGCGAAATGCCCCAGCTAGCTAAGGATTGTATTGCCAGTTGGCACAAGTACATGCCCGATTGGGAGTATAGGCTTTGGAATGAGGATAATTTTGATGTGAACCAAATCCCTTATACTAGTGAGGCATACGAAGCGAAGAAATTTGCATTTGTTAGCGATTATGTACGGCTTTGGGCATTGTACAAAAATGGCGGACTATATATGGATGTAGATTTTAAAGTTTACAAGTCATTTGATGAATTAATAATTAAGTGGAGAGCTTTTGCCGGATTTGAGGGAAGCAAACGTTCGCCGTTGATGATGGGAGTAGTGGCAAGCTGTCCAAATGGGGAATGGATAAAGGAACAGCTTGATTATTATTATGACAGGCATTTTGTGACTCCGGATGGAAGTTTTGATTTGACCACCAATGTCCAGTTTATTTCAGCCAAAATGCGGGAAAGCGGTTTTGTTCAAAATGGTAAAGAACAGAACTACAAAGACTTGCATATTTTCCCGGTGGATTATTTTTGCCCACGTCAGACCACAGGTGAATATTTTAGAACGGAAAATACCTATTGTGAACACATGGGGCTTGGATCTTGGTCAGAGCATAGTTGTGGGTGGAAATCAGTGATGAAAGGAATATTTGGTCAGAACAATATAACCTGGTTTATTAAATTGAAAAGAAAAATTATCGGATAAATGATATCTTATTTTCCTACTGCTGTTTCCAAAAAAGGAATTTTTTTATATCTAATCAGTCTGATACTGGTCAGTATCATTTTCCTCAAGTACGCCATCGGGGCCGTTTGGATGATTTTGGGCTTTATTGAAATACTTGTTTTTTTCTTGATGTCCAACAAGTTCTCTTCCACTTGGCAGCGTCTATCCGCCAAGGATTATGCCCGTGACCTTTTGATAGGCGCTTTTTTGCTGCGTCTGGCATGGGTGGTGTTTTCCTATTTCTTTTTCATCAGCCAGAATGGTGAGCCTTTTGAATTTGATGCTGGGGATTCAAGAGCTTATAATTTTGAGGCAGAATGGCTTGCAGGATGTCCTTGGTCGTATGTAGGGGATTATTATTCGTTTTTTTATTTGGAAAAAGGCGGAGGTGTTTCGGATTTGGGCTATCCATTATATTTGATGTTGTTATATAGATTAATCGGTCCGAATATTTTCGTTGCGAGAGTTCTGAAAGCGATATATGGAGCAATTACCTGTGTGTTGCTTTACAAATTGGCTGCACGGAATATGAACGAACAGGTGGGGCGCATCGCGGGGATTTTTGCCATGGTAATGCCGAACTTGATTATTTATTGTGGTTTGCATCTGAAAGAGACGGAAATGATATTCCTGACAGTTGCTTTTTTGGAAAGGACAGATTATGTCTTGCGGGAGAGAATGATTACATGGGGGAAAGTGGTTTTGCCATTGTTGCTGGCAGGAAGCCTGTTTTTCTTCCGAACGGTTTTGGGTGTGCTTGCCTTCTTTTCTGTTGCTACAGCCCTTTTGTTCAGTCCGAACCGCACCATCAGATTGGCAAGAAAGCTGGTGGTGACGGTGTGGGTCATTTTGGCGGTTGCGGTACTTGCAGGTGGGACTATCCGAACAGAAATAGAGGGATATTGGAGTGATCGTGGCAATAATCAAGCTATAAAAAGGGAGGTGCAGACACAACAGGGAAACCAATGGGCAAAATATGCCACCGGCACTGTGATGGCACCCATGGCATTTGTTATCCCCTTTTCCACCATGGTGGATACGGACCAACAAAACCAGTTGGTTTTGCATGCGGGTAATTATGTGCGAAATTATATGGGAATTTTTGTGCTGATCTTTTTGTTCACGGTATTATTTGTAAAAAAGAATTGGCGTGACTTTTCCTTGATAGGTTCTTTTGTGATAGGATATTTGGGTGTTGTATCCATGAGTGGTTTTGCGAATTCGGAACGGTTTCTTTTGCCTGGATTGCCATGCCTTATTATAATGTGGGCATATGGGATTTCTGAATTGAATGCGAAAAACTATAAATTCGTGAACTACTGGTCTGTAGTGGTTGTTCTGATGGAGGTCGGATGGGCCTACTTCAAAATAGGAAGCCGTGGATGGGATTTTTAGCAAATAACTTTATTTGGGTTGATGGTTGGAATGAAGGTTCTCATTGTTGCATCATACAATAAAGGTCGTTTTGCACCATTTATCCTGGAGCAGGCCGAAGCACTGAAGCGGGCTGGCTGCGAGGTGGATTTGTTCGGTTTGCAAGGCAGAGGTATAAAGGGTTATATCAAGAATATTCCTGCACTGAAACGAAAAATCAAAGAATTCAATCCTGACATTATCCATGCACACTATGGTCTTTCTGGACTTTTTGCCAACCTACAGAGCAAGGTTCCTGTTGTAACCACCTACCATGGTTCCGATATCAATGAAAGAAAGGTATTGCGTTTTTCCAAGCTGGCTATGCGTTTGTCGGCTTGGAACATTTTTGTTTCACAAAAGACCTTAGAAACAGCTAGGCAATTAAAAAAATACACGCTTTTGCCTTGCGGTATTGATTTGTCGGATCTGCAAAAGACAGATAAAACTGAGGCAAAACGAAGAATGGGACTGGATAATGAAAAAAAAATCATTCTTTTTGCCGGGGCTTTCGATAATCAAGTGAAAAGCGCACCTTTGGCCAAAGAATCTGTGGCTTTGTTAAACGATAAAAGT
>JAEEUY010000122.1 GCA_016290715.1 Bacteroidales bacterium | reverse complement strand
TGGTGTGCAAGCAAAACCAAGGGGATGATTCCCTCCATTCTTGAAGAACTGGATCCTGCAATTGTTTCCTATCTGTTGAATGCAATCTACTTTAAGGCTGGCTGGACACACGAATTTGCTGAAACTTCCACTAAAAACGAACTCTTCAGCACACCGAAAGGTCAGAAAAAGCTGCCTATGATGCATCAGATAAACCACTTCATGTATGCAAAAAACAATGTCTTCGCTGTGGTTGACCTTCCATACAGCAACCAGCTGTGGAACATGACAGTGATGTTGCCCGAACCAGGAAAAAGCACCGACGATGTTATCGACTATTTGGTTGAAAATGGACTCTCTTCCTGTATAGGAAATGCTTGGTCGCAGAAGGTGGATCTGAAACTACCCCGCTTTGAAACGGAATCCACTACTGACGATTTGATAGAAACACTGAAAACGATGGGGATCACTCGTGTTTTCTCCGATGGGTTAGCCAAAATCCCGAACATGTGCGATGTCAATGTCTATATCAGTATGATGATGCAAAAAGCCCGTATCAAGGTGAATGAGAGTGGGTCTGAAGCTGCTGCCGTTACTGTGGCTGGCATGGCTAAATGCACTTCTGTGCCTCGGCCAGAACCGCCTGTTATCTTCCATGCCGACCGCCCGTTTGTCTATGTCATCAGGGAAGCATCAACAGGTGTTATACTCTTTGTGGGTAAATTCACAGGACTGTAATATAAGGAGAACCCATTATTGTGGTTCATTATATCCTTTTTATCTTTTGCTTCTATATCGGTGTGGGTCATGATAATGCCCACACCATTTTTTTAGTCGTCGGTTGGACTATGCTAATGTTACTATCTTTCTAAAAAACGTTTGTATATGGTCCATTCTTTTTGGATATCGCTACTATGATTTCCCATAAAGAATTCCACTTGACAATTTTCTTTGAAAGGGGTCCAATTCCCGCAAATAACACCATCGTATGTGATGACTGGCTGAAAAATCCCCCTATTGTTATGGGCTTTGTGCTTGTAATTTGGTAACAATACAATATCGCGGCTTTTGTAGCTGATAAGATATTCGTCGTAAGGGGGGATCAGCAGATATTTCCCTTTGCGGAAGCCTTGTGTGCGGCAGTCATTGGTAAGATAGAATTCTCTATGTTGAGAAAAGGGCGTATACGGTGTCTCTATGGTTTCCGCATGCAGATAATTGCCCAACAATTCGATTCCTTTTCGGCAGTCGCTGACATTCAGTCCCGACCACCATACAAAATCCTCTAATGTAGCGGGTTGGCGGCTCTGGAAATATTTGCGTGTGAACAGCATCAAAATCTCGTCGCGATTCATCCTCGTAGTTTTTTTCACTTTATTGGCAGTGAGGGCATAGGTCGCCTTCATCGGTAGAAGGTCGCCACTACATAGGATTCCCGATAGTTCAGCCATACGAATGTGGTATGACAGACGATGTTCGTCCATACGAATATCCCTTTCCACCAACGCCTGCACAATGTCTTCTTTGGTCGCACTGCCCTTTTCAGCGACGGCTTGTACTATGATTTTACGAGTTCTCACTACTTCCTCCTCGGGAATGCTGATTTTATTGCTGTTCATCCAGCCTTTGGTAACTGCCATTGCTTTGGGTGCACAGAGCTCAAGTAAGGGCCAATAGTTCTCTGCGGACACGAGTTGCCATGTTCCACGCATCAGATGCAGACGGATAATCTGTCCATCGTCAAAAGCCCTCTTGAATGCCTTGGCTGATGGCTTCCGTGTTCGCATCCCGACTGCCCAGCGCATCATTCGGTATTCTTGCGCCTGCATGGCCCCCATATAGTCCACCACCTCAGTGGGATTATCAAACTGGGGACAGATAAGTTGCTGGTTGAGAAGACGGAGTGCGATAGGATTCATATTATGCTTAATCTCGTTTTTTTAAGATTACTATCTCAGCATCCACGCCGTCTTTGCCGTACTCGCACACGAGGATGTAGTGCTCATCGCAGGCGATACCGAAGCAGCGGTCTTCTGTACCGGTTTTCCCCACCTGATTGCCCCAGTAGGTGGCGTTGTCGTCAAGCAGTTTTATGGAGTTTCCGTTAAGATGATACTCCATATTGACGAACGAGCCTTGCAAAACGAAAAGGTTGTCAATCTTTGGCATATTGTTGATACCGAGTGTGTTGACCTCGTCAATAAGTTGCTGTTTGATAGGAGATGTGGCATGCGGTAGCTGGTCAGCAGGCAACTGCCAACGCTTCAGGTTTGGGTAATATTGGCGGAGCACCTCCTTGTACTCCTCGCGGCTGATGCTTTGGCCCGTATTCTTGTTGTATTCATCCACAAATTGGGCGCAGAACTGTACCATCTCCTCCATGGTGAAATCGCCTGTGAAAGCCCCGTCTTTAAAGCAATAAATGCAGTAATCCTCGTTTTTGGTGCCGTCGGCATTGCTGCCAAGGATATTATCAGTGAGCGGCATACCGCAGCTCTGACAGAATTTTGGTTCCATTATGTTAGCGTTTTTATTGTCGAATCGATTTTGTCTGCAAAATTACACTTTTTCCCAAACCACCATAGACAAAAAGCGAGCGACAGTAAGCAAACCGCAAGGATAAGCAGGCAAACGGCATTGCTTTGGCCACTTAAGTCCATGAAAGAGATGGAGTTGTTGACGATATGGATGATAATGCATGGAATGATGCTTCTCGTGCGCCAGTATAGCCAGCCGATTACGATACCAAACAGGAAGGCTCCTGTAAAGCCCACAAGTCCATGAAGTAAGCCGAACGCAAGGGCGGAGATGAGAATGGATAGCCATGGGCGGCAACGCGTTTTCAACAGACCGTCGAGTAGGATACCTCGAAAACCGATTTCTTCCGCTATGGGGGCAAAGATACTCCCACAAAGTATGGCGGCGATTCCTGAATAAAAGTTTTGAGCATACTCTGTCATCTGTTCAGTTGCTTCAGGGAAAAGATGATCAAAATCAATCAATTTGAAAAACGACATTAGTGCGAGCAACAGGGCCACGGAAATCACTACGGACATGCCGACTGCGGGCCAGATCCAACGCTTTTCAATGCAGCCGAACGACAATCTGACATAACGTTTGCCGAGAAACACAATGACAATAAGTATGTAGCCAACTAGTAAAGACCATGACATAATGTCGTAATACAGATAGTTAGGAAATATATCTTTTGCAATGGAGCCTATAATTGCTGCTGTCAAAAACAAAAGCCACCACAACAGAAATAGCTTTATCTTTTTTTCTAGTCCTTCTTTCATGATTCAAAGTTTATTGTTCATTTTTTTTAGAATTGTTTCTTAGGCACGATTCAATCCTGCGAGCAAGGTGAACAGCATCTTGAAAGCGGAGGCATAGATGGTCTTTGTCCTTTCAATGATGTTTGGCTGTGCTTTAGAAGCATTTTGCCAATAGAAATCTCATTTTTCCTGTTGTCTGTCATGTATTTCAGGGTGAGGAACGGAGAGGGGGAGTCCCTTTTGGGAAATGTAAAACATGTTGAGTATGACGGGGACGCTGCCGCGGTTCTCCCCGTGGTGGATAGTGCCGACCATTTCCACAACTGCTTCACCTGCATATACGGTTCTCTCTTTCCCGTCGAGGGTGATAATGGTAAGCTCACCTTGCTGTACCACACCGTAATTCATTACATCGTGGTGATGCCAACTCAATTTTTTGCCAGGTGGGAACACGTAACGGATAGACACAAGTTCGGGTTTCCCGATAGGGTAGTTGGGCAACTCTGCCCCATCCCAGCTCTGCGATGTGCGTAAGAGTTCGGTTGTTTGCACAGTGTCCTTGCGCTCTAATTTCATGATTTTGACGGGACGGCCGTTGGTGTGGTAAAGATGGCTGCAATAGTTGATTTCGCCGGTGTCGTGGAAGCCGCACTTCTCCATCACACGGCCAGAGGCGGGATTGTCCACGAAGAAGTCGCTCCAGATGGTGTGGAATCCTTTCACATTGAAGCAGTAGTCTATCAGCAGTCGCAGTGCTTCGGTGCAGATGCCGCGGTTCCAGTAGGGCTTGGCAATCCAATAGCCAGCTTCAACATCGTTCTCGCCAATGTTGATGTTGCTTTCGCCGTGGGCATAGTAACCGATACAGCCGATGGGTTGTTGCGTTTCTTTCAATTCGATAGCCCAGATATGGTCGCTATGGAAAATGGTGCGGATGATTTCCATGCTCTCCTCCACACTTTTGTGCGGCGACCAGCCTGCCCTCGGACCAACATCCGGGTCAGAGGCATATTTGAAAAGAGCCTCGGCATCGCTTTCGCTCCATGGTCGCAACAGTAGTCGTTCAGTTTGCAGCATGTTGTTATGTAAGATTGAATTGATCAAGTGTTTACTTCCATTTTTTAGAACTTCGCCATGAACTTCTCGCTCTCTACGACAAAGCGTTCGTGGAGCCCATCACCGACAAGATCGGAGCCATCGAAGCACTTTACGGAGAACACCAAGCGGCGGCGGTCCACTTCCACGAGTTTCGCTTCACAACGGATGGTGGCACCCACGGGACTGGCTTTCAAATGCTTGATATTGACGGCGATGCCAACAGTGGTGTTGCTTTCACCGATTTTGTTGCGCACGCTCATCAGGCAGGTCTTTTCCATCAGGGCGATCATGGCGGGGGTGGCGAAAACTTCCAGTGCGCCTGAGCCATAGACGGCGGCGGTGTCCTTGTGCTCAACCACCAGCTTCTCGCTGTGGTGCAGTCCTTTCAGTGTATTGAAATCCATCATAATGTGATGTTTGAGGTTTTGTAATATAGAAATTTGCAAGTGCAAATTTACGTAAAATATTTGATTAAATTTGGTTTTTTATCAGTTGATTATTGGATAAATGCTGCAACAAGCGTTGCAATCGGAAGGTGTGGAGGAGGTGGCCCAAGTGAACGCCAACACTAAAGACCTCGATCTGCTGAGTGTGGAGTATATGGCACGACTGGAGAAGTTGGAACTGCCCAACACGAAAGTGAAGCTGATGGAGAAGCTGCTGCGCACCGTCATTAACGATTTCAAAAAGGTAAACAAAATCAAAGGCGTTGATTTTACCAAACGGCTAAACGCCTTGGTAACGCGATATAACGACCGGAGCGACAACGCAATCTTCGCACAGGAAGTGTTGGATGAAGTGGCCAAGCAGATGGCGGAATTACTGAAAGAGGTCAACAAGGAAAAGAAATCGTTCAAGGAGTTGGGAATAACTTACGAAGAGAAAGCCTTTTACGACATCCTGAAAGAGATCGCCCACAAGTTCGGCTTTGAATATCCCGAAGACAAACTCCTGACACTGTCAGCAGACGTGAAGAAGATGGTCGATGACAAGTCAAAATACACCGACTGGACCAACCGTTCCGCCATCAAGGCGGAGCTGCAGATGGATTTGATTCTCATCTTGGCAAAACACGGATACCCACCAGTGCCCCAAGACGATGTGTTCAAGGAGATTTTCGAGCAGGCCGAGAACTTCAAGAAATACAATTCCGTTGATGACGAGGAGGATTCCACGCTGGAACAGCACGTTTATAAGCTTTATCCTCAGCAGGAAGAGGAACGGATGTCGGGAATGGCGGCGGAAGACAGGGTAGAGTACAATGTGACGAGGTAGTTTGAATTTGAATTTTTTTTACCACTTTTGGCGGAGTGGATGACTTTTTTTGTTACCTTTGCCAAATAAACATTTTTCATGAATGTTTTATAAAATCCGATTAAATAACCAATTAAGCTATTGATTATGAAATACAAATGTAAAATCTGCGGGTATGAATATGATCCCGCACAGGGCGACCCCACACAAGGTATCGTTCCTGGAACTCCGTTTGAACAGTTACCCGCCGACTGGAAATGTCCGCGCTGCAAGCAAGGTAAGGAGAAATTTGAGATTGTAAGTGAGGAGAAAGCCACCAATCCGTATGCCGGTACGCAAACCGAGAAGAATCTGCACACTGCTTTTGCCGGTGAGAGTGAAGCTCGTAACAAATACACTTACTTCGCCTCCAAGGCAAAGAAGGAAGGTTTTGAACAGATCGCCGCTCTTTTCTTGCAAACTGCTGATAATGAGAAGGAACATGCCAAACTATGGTTCAAAGAGTTGAACGGTATTGGTAATACCGCCGAGAATTTGGCCGCTGCGGCTGCCGGCGAGAATTACGAATGGACGGACATGTACGAAGGTTTTGCCCGCACCGCCGACGAAGAGGGGTTCCACGAACTGGCAGAGAAGTTCCGTGGTGTGGCCGCCATTGAGAAACATCATGAGGAACGCTACCGTGCCCTGCTGCACAATGTGGAAGCACAAGAGGTTTTCGCCCGCAGCGAGGTAAAAATCTGGGAATGCCGCAACTGTGGTCACATCGTGGTGGGCACGCAGGCTCCTGAGGTATGTCCTGTATGCAATCATCCACAGGCCTACTTTGAAATTAACAAGCAAAACTATTAAAAAAAACAGCGTTACGCTGACAAATAAAAAGTTTCTGCCAACAATGAATAAAAGTTGGTGGAAACTTTTTTTGTTCCATATTATTAATGGAATAGTAATCCTACAATAAAATCCAAAATATAGTATGGCATAGGTTGCGGAATAAGAAATTTTAAGGGGATACCCTATTCAGGATAATACAACGTATCTACCGTTGAGCCATAACCACTCCAAATACCTATCACATTCTCCCCGTGAATATTGTAGGGGACAGGTGCCGGACTCATAAATGGGTTCTGACCGACGGCAATACCATACGTCATTGCTGACCAGAATTGGTAACTCTCATAATCTATCATGCTGGTTTTGATGTAGATGGTATCTCCTTTGCGATAGGTTACCCGATAAAACTCTTCCTCTTCTTCATCGGTCATGGCCGCGGTAAAAATGGAGGAGGGGTTGGAACGGGTTACTTCAAAAGTAACAGTCTGCCCATTGAAAGGGCCGTCGTTGAAGGCTACAGGCATACTGGTAACCCAAAGCCGGTCGTGCAACTTTTTGCCGTGCACTTTGACACGAAATTGGTAGTAATCAATAGAGTTGGCATCATCGGTGATTTGTACTCGCGAAGTGGGTAACGTATCCTCTGCTATCATAAACCCCAACCACACAGAATCTAATTTAACAGGTTGTGGAATAGATGTTTGTGCAGAGTATTCCTGTCCGTTATGCGTAACTTTTAGTGTATAGCTTTTTCCTGGTTCTCCCAATAAATTTCTTCCTACGTAAGCAATATATACGGGGGATTGGTCGGTATAGATGAGTTGTAATTGCTCGCTTTCTCCTGTAGAGGAAGTTACGGTAACAACCGCATCAGTTACCAAAACCTTATTCATTAAAGTATTGAGATCCAGCGTGGCAAAGTAGGGGACACTATTGCTGACAATCACCATGGCGGGCTCCCCATTTTCAATGCTTCCCTCAATTACCAGCTTCTGATCATAGTCGGGAAGGGTAACCTCAATCTCTTTCTGGCAAGAAAAAAGGATTGTCAAAAAGAGAAATAGCAAAAGGTTGATATAGTGAATGCGGGTACAAGACATCCCAATATATATTTTGTGTAGTGAAGCAGCAAAAGTACACTATTTTTTTTCATCTGTAAAATTATCAATAAAAATTTATTTTTACGAAACAAAATCGGATTTTGTGCGTTTATAATAAGTTTTTTATATTAGTTTATTCTTGTTAATGCATATAAAAGATGATTTCGATAAAGAAAATACTACTTATAATTACTTGTATATTAATATTTTCCCCATTATCTGAAGCGCAAGTGCAGGATTCGGTGCACGTAAATCTTCAAAAGGCTCTTGAGATTGCATTGAGTGAAAATCCTACCATTAAAGTAGCGAATAGGGATATCCAAGCAAAAAAATATTATAAAAGTGAGCAAATCGCGGCTTTGTTTCCCTCAGTTTCGTTGGCTGGAAGTTGGCAGGCTACTTTGAAAAAGCAAAAAATGGTGATGGAGATGGGTGGAAACCCCATGGAAATAGAAGTGGGTACCAGCTACAATTATTCTGCAGGCTTGAATTTCTCCTTGCCATTGGTCGCCGCTCCCACTTGGTACAATTTGAAACTATCCCAAGTAGATGTGGAATTGGCAGTGGAAAATGCCAGAGCGTCCAGAATATCGCTTATCAATGAAGTGAAGAAAGCCTATTATGGGATGCTTTTAGCCAAAGATTCCTATCAGGTGTTATTGACAAGCTATGAGAATGTACAGCTTACGGCACAAAACACTTACGATAAATACGAGCAGGGACTGGCTTCCGATTTCGACAAGTTGCGTGCTGAAGTCCAGGTTAAAAACCAAAAGCCACAATTGACGAGCGCCGAAAACTCACTCTATTTGGCGACAATGATGTTGAAGGTGTTGATGGGCGTTGAAGTAAATGAACCAATTATTTTTGATGGACAATTGTCTGATTTTGAAGATGATATGTTGCAATATCAGGAATTGGACCCTGCACGTGTCTCGTTGAGTAACAATACCAACTTGGTACAAATGGATTATGCACAAAAACAACTTGAATTGAGTCAGAAAATGATCAAGTCTTCCGCTTGTCCAACCTTGGCCTTGAGTGGCAACTACCAATATATGACCATGGCCAACAATTTGGATTTCTCTACATATAATTGGTTCCCCTATTCCGTGATAGGTTTGTCGCTGCAGGTGCCTATATTGTCGTGGGTTGGAACTTCATATAAGTTGAAGCAGAGTAAGTTGAGCATGGAAAGTTTGAATGACCAGCGACAATATTTAGAAAATAACTTGCGTGTGAGTCTGAATAATAGTCTGTATAATATAAACAAGGCTATCGAGGATCTGGCTTC
>JAEEUY010000121.1 GCA_016290715.1 Bacteroidales bacterium | reverse complement strand
GACACGAATGCGGCATAATAAATCCACACATCAATTTGATAAACCAAATGCGATCCGTTGCGCAGCAACACAACGCACAGCAATGCCATGAGTACAAACAAAGATGCTATGATAGCAAAAATCCTATGTTTCTTATTAATTTCCATTATATGCCATTTATTAAAAAATCACTGCAAAAATCGTAATTTTATCTTTTATGGAAGATGAAATGAAAATATTTTCATATTTCACCACCGTTTTTTCGCTTCCAAAACAATCTGTATTTTTGAGCCGTCAGCGCGGGTGATTTCTATGGTCTGTTTGGGCGCATCGTCAAGAGCCTCCTCCTCGTTCCAAGAATAGTCCGTAACGCTTTTCCCGTTTACTGCCGTAATGATATCCCCCAACGCCATTCCCGCATTGACAGCATCCCCGTCTCTCTCAAGCCATGAGACGATCCAGCCTTTGCCAATGTCCGTCCGATTTCGGAAACCGTAGTCGTAGGTTGGTACCGGAGAGTAGTCGCCTTTGATGCGTTTAAGGTAGAGGACCCCTTTGGGGGCATCAATAACAATATTGTACTTCGACCAGATGGCATTGCCAATAACTCCGAGATATTCCATTTCTCCAAAAGCGCCAACCCCTTCGGGAATATAAGAGATCGGCTCACCAAGAAGGGTGTCGTTCCCAAGGATGATTTTGTCGGACAGCATATCCACGCACCACTCTTGCTCTTTATCGCCAATGCCAAATTGCAGGATATCAGCAATACGTCTTTTCCCAGAGATGGCTTCCATCTGATATTGTTCAACGGCTTGAGCTGTAAAATCAATGGAGCCCCCGCTGCCTGTATCCATCAGATACCATCCGTGGATGGTCTTGCCACCGATGATGGAGGATACCTCCAGCATCACGCGGTTGTCTTTGTACTGGATAGGCATCTTGAAATAGCCATCAGTGCAGGGAGAGCCTGTCTTGTATTGTTTTATATAATGTTGCTCGAAATTGATTTCAAGGGGATAGTCCAACATATCTTTAATACCCAATATGCCATCAATGTGACAGTCCACAACATCCCTGAGTTCAAAAATCGGCACTATTTGATATTCTCCAAAAAGGTTTCCGATATTTACCGTGGTTGGTTCCAGAATTATTCTAATCTTCGTCATACCCGCGCCGCCGGGAACTTGGGCATAGCCACGTTTTTGGGGATTCCATGTGGAATGGTCCAAAAATACGCTGTCAACACCGAACAGATTCGCCGCTCCCGTATCAAAAAGGATATTACAATCCAGTGTGTCATTGATGGTCCCTTCAAAAAACAGGTGCCCATGATAAAGAAATGGAATGCTGTCATTCGTTTGGGCAAATGCATTGGTGAATGCGAGGAAAAAGGGAATAACCGCCCAAAGGAAATATGCCTTGGAAGGCAGATGGTGTGGGTGAACTGGATGGTTCATATCTTATAAATTTGGAGCGAAAATAGCAATTTTATCTTTTATGGAAGATAAAATTGGAAATATTTTTGTTTTGTCGCGGTAATATCGCAGAAATAAGTTATGGTAAAAGCATTCTTTTTATATTTTTTTTCTCTTCCCTTTAATACTTTGATAGATTTCAGAGTCTAAAGAATCATGTTGATTAATTTTTTTAGCAATGAAAAGATTGGTTTTATTATGGATGGCAGCCGGTAGTATGATGCTTTCGGGCTGCTTGTATGGACAGTCATCTGCCAAGATGAAAAAGGCAGAAATGAAAGGAAATGAGAAAGATACCGTTGTGGATAATTTCCAGCATCCCATTCACTTGTCGGATCAGCAGAAAGTATTCGTAACCGATAATAATGCTTTTACGCTGAAGTTTCTCAAAACGGTAAATGCCTCCGATGCTTCCAACAAGAGTTTTATTTACTCGCCATTGAGTATCACCTATGTGCTCAGTATGGTGAACGCTGCAGCGGAAGGAACCACGGAGAAAGAATTGGAAAAAGTTTTAGGCTTTGGTAAAGGTGGGATCAAAGCGGTAAATGAATTTTGTAAAACGTTGATAGATAGTCTTCCCAATGTGGACCGTCGAGTGCAACTCCATATCGCCAATGCTATTTTTGTGAATCAAAATTACCAGTTGAAGGAACCCTTCCAACGCGATATGCAGAAATATTATGGGGCATTGGCCGAATCGTTAGACTTCACTTCGCAAAAATCCCTCAGTCGTATCAATGGCTG
>JAEEUY010000120.1 GCA_016290715.1 Bacteroidales bacterium | reverse complement strand
ATTGTAAATAATACAACAGGTTATGATTGAGGTCTCGAGCGGATTCGAACCGCTGTAAACGGTTTTGCAGACCGGCGCCTAACCCCTCGGCCACAAGACCAACAAACGAGGCTGCAAAATTACACATTTTTTTGAATATTGCAACACTCTCCCGATTTTTTCTTGCGATTTTTTTTCAAATCATGAATTTGGTAAGAAATTCCGATAAAAAAGGGAGCATTTAAAAAAATTTTTGAGTGAGAATTTTCATATTATGATTTAAATATCGTTATATCAACGATTTAAAAATAACAAATGAAATTTTTAAAGAAGTATGAGAATGATAAAAAAAAATGTATTTTTGCAGCCTTAAAATTTTACAAAGAAATTAATTACAATTAAAAAAAGAAAGAAAATGAAAAAATTAATGTTATTATTTGCTGCAGCAATTTTTGTTTTTGCTTCTTGCGGCAATAAAAGTACCGAAGAAACCACAATTGATTCAACGGCTGTTGATACTACTGCTGTAGCTGAAGATTGTTGCAAACAAGAGTGCTGCAAAATGCAAGCTGCATGGGAAGATTGGGATAACCAAACTCCTGAAATGAAAGCTGAATTAGTTGCTAAAAAATATGAGATGGCCAAAGCATTTGTTGCTGAAGAATGCGAATGCCCTGAAATGCAAGCTAAAAAAGCAGAATTTGCAAAATTACTTGAAACTATTGATGTTAATGATGTAGAAAAAGCCAAAGAAATTTTGGATCAATGTCCTTGCTGCCAACCCAAATGCCAAAAAGATGCTGCTTGCAAATGTGAAAAAGATTGCGCAAAAGATTGCTGCAAAGACAATTGCAAATGCCCAGAAGGCAAAGAAGAATGCAAAAAATAAGATAGTAAAAGTTCTTTAAATTATTGTAAAAGGCTGTTTATCAGCCTTTAAGCCACTTTAGCTCAGTCGGTAGAGCAACGCATTCGTAATGCGTAGGTCTGCGGTTCGAGTCCGCAAAGTGGCTCTTTTTTTTTAAAAGGTTTTCTCATGAATGATTTGCGTTTAGAAGCATTTAAGCGATTACTGGACATCATGGATGAGTTACGCGCTAAATGCCCATGGGATAGCAAACAGACCTTTGAAAGTTTACGCTGTTTAACCATTGAAGAGACTTACGAACTAGCGGATGCCATTTTGGATAACGACTCCAAAGAGATGCAAACAGAACTGGGTGATTTGATGCTTCATCTCGTTTTTTATTCCAAAATTGCAGAAGAAAAGTCACTTTTTAACATTACAGACGTACTAAACGGAATTTGCGAAAAATTAATTCGGCGTCATCCGCATATTTTTTCTACAACTCAAGTAAATGATGCTGAAGATGTTAAAGTAAATTGGGAAAAAATAAAACTTCAGGAAGGGAGCAATAAATCTGTTTTAGGAGGGGTTCCGAAATCACTGCCATCCCTTGTCAAAGCCTATCGGATTCAAGACAAAGCCCATGGTGTTGGCTTCGACTGGCAGCAATCGACACAAGTATGGGAAAAGGTAGAGGAAGAAATCAATGAATTTAAGGAAGAAATCAAACAAAATAGCGATAAAGCGGAGGAAGAATTTGGAGATTTGCTCTTTGCCTTAATCAATTATGCCCGTTTCCACCAGATTCACCCTGAAGATGCCTTGGAAAAAACAAATAAAAAGTTTATTCAACGCTTCCAATACATGGAAGAACAAGCCCGTCGCCAAGGAAAAAACATCGCTGAATTTTCATTAGATGAAATGGAAAACTGGTGGCAAGAAGCTAAAAAATTCAATAAATAATTAATAATGAATTATTTAAAAACCATTTTGTTGAAAAAAACTACGTTGGCAATTATTTTTTTGCTTTTCGTAAATGTTTATGTTTCAGCTCAAAATAATAAAAAAGTAATTGATCTTTGCAAAAAAGCAAAAAGTGAATTGAACGCAAAGAATTTCGACAAAACGGCCAATCTTCTTCAAAAAGCGAAAAAAATTGATTCTACCTTTGCTGATATATACGTCATCCAAGGGGATATGTATAATTTCACGCTGAAATCTCCGGAAGCCGCCGACAGTTACAACAAAGCTTTGTCATTGAACCCCAATTTGAAGCCCATTTTGTACTTCATTACCGCAGAAGAAGAATTGAAATGCGGCAGATATGTATCGGCTCAAGAACATTACCATACCTATTTGGATAAAACGCTCCCACAATGTCCTTTATTAAAAGAGGTTAACAAAGGCATCAAAACATGCGAATTTGCAATAGAAGCCATAAAAAATCCAATGGCGTTTGACCCCATCAATATGGGTCCTAATATTAACTCTGAATATGATGAGTATTTGCCTGCCGTAACTGCTGACGAATCGGAGATTATTTTTACGGTTTTGCGCCCCCGTGATGAAAAAACCATCTGCAATTTCTGTCTCAACGAAGAAGATTTTTATGCCAGCAACAAAAAAGAAGGAGAATGGCAACCGAGATATGCTTTAGAAGAACCCATTAACAGCAATTATAACGAGGGCGCACAGTGTATTTCTCCTGACGGACACTACTTATTTTTTACCCTCTGCGATACCGATTTTGGCAAGGGGAGTTGTGACTTGTATTGGTCAAAAAGAATCGGTAACCGATGGTCAAGACCCCGAAACTTTGAAAAACCGGTAAATACCAAGTTTTGGGAATCGCAACCTACCATTGCGCCAGATGGGAAAACAATTTATTTTGTTTCTAACCGACCGGGAGGGGAAGGTAAAATGGATATTTGGAAAACAGAGATGACCGAAGAAGGAAAATTTACGGAACCTGAAAATCTTGGTAAAACTATTAATACTGAAGAAAATGAATCTGCTCCGTTCATTCATGCAGATGGAAGAACTTTGTTTTTTGTATCCGATGGACACGTGGGAATGGGTGGAAGGGATATTTTTTACACCACTCTTACAGATACAGGATGGACCCAACCTACTAACTTGGGTTACCCTATTAACACACCAGCCGATGAAATTAATCTTCTGATCAATGCTTCTGGTACTATGGCCTACTTTTCTTCCGATAAAGAAGGCGGGTTTGGAGGACAAGATCTCTATTATTTCACTTTGGATGACCGCTTGCGTCCCACTCCTGTAACCTACATCAAAGGAAAAGTTTATGACTTTATGACGCAAGAACCGTTGAAAGCTCATATTGAACTCATTGATTTATCTAATAATAAAACCATTACGTCCACTTATTCTGATCCAGTAACAGGTGAGTTTTTAGCCTGTATTCTTACTGGAACCAATGTGATGATGAATGTTTCCAATCCTTATTATCCTTTTTACTCTGAAAACTTTCAAATAGAACAAAATTATACTGAGTTAGATCCTTATTACAAAGATATACCATTAAAGCGTCCACAAATAGGGGAAACATTCGTTTTAAGAAACGTTTTCTTTGATTTTGACCAAAGTTCTCTTAAAAAAGAATCATTCGTAGAATTGGACAAATTGATAGATTATTTGAATCAGAACAAAAATTTAAAAATTGAGCTGGGTGGACATACAGACAATCAAGGAAGTGAAGAATATAATCAGAAATTATCCCTTGACCGAGCAAAAACGGTGTATGAATATTTGATCACCAAAGGTATTTCATCCAACAGGCTTACTTACAAAGGTTACGGAAAAACAAAACCTATTGCCACTAATGATACAGAAGAGGGGAGAGCTGAAAATAGAAGAACAGAATTTAAAATTATTAGCTATTAACAAAAATTAATACTAAAAATCCCTTTTTGTATCTTCCTCATTTTTTTCTTTACTATTTCTTTTAGAGGCATTTATTGCTAAATCTATGGTTACATACCCTAGCATTAATCCCCAAACAATTACCAAAAAAATATTGTTTTTAATGATATATTCAGAATATCTGCCTGCATAATGCCAATAAAGTATGGCAAACAACATACAAACGAACATACCCAAAACATGCCACCAAGAAAAATTATTTTTCCAAAAAGTCTTCCAAGATTTAATCATCTTCTTGTAAAGCTTTATAATATTGATATTCAGCGAATTTATAACGAATAGAAGCAATAATTTCTTCCCTTGACCATCTTACTAAATCATAGTAACTAAAACGGCAGTAAACCATAAATTCCATCAGATCGTCATCATCCAAATTGGTAATTTCTTTTACTAATTTCCTATTATACTTATCTTGTACTTGTCCCACCTCATTCCCGTAACTCTCCATCTCATTAGCCAATGCCTTCATCTTCATTTTTTTGCTAAAAGTATTATATAGATAAGTAATAGGACTTCCTACCGCTGTACCTCTCAAAATATTCGGAGCTTCACCATTATAAACTGCATTTTGTCTATCTGATTTAGAAAGATGTACATCTTCCAAATTTTTGTATGAATCCGGCAATTTCATCGTAGCAATATCTCTTTTAAACCCTTCGTATGAAGGATTTAAAGCCAAAATTTTTACCTCTTTGAGTAAAAAAGCTTTATGATATAAAAGAAATTCACCCTCTCCCCGCTGGTACATTGAGGGATCTATTACCACCATCAACTGCCTGTATATGGAACCAGAGATAACCAAAGTATCATTTATTGCAACAAGGATAGAAAATTGCCCATTAGTATTAGAAAAAGTGTACTTGTTTTTGCTAATATTGTAAATATTAGCTTGCTTGACAGGAATATATCCAACCGCATCAAAAACTTCACCATGAAATACCTTATTTTGAGCAAATAAAACAAAAGGTATCCATAATAAGCCGAATATCCCTACAATTTTTTTCATACGACAAAAGTACTACTTTTTTTATACACGCTATTTCATTATTTATTATTATTTTATTTAAAAAAATTAGAATAATGAATAAATTAATAAGAATAATTGTTGTTAGAACTGTTTGAAAAAAATAGACCTAAAACTTGTTTTATTGAGTTGTTATCATTTATTAACATCATTTCAACATCATTTCATTCATTATATAACTGATATTAAATGATACTAAGAATTATATTTTTTTTGTTTAAAAATAGAAATGTTGAAAAAAATCAAAAAGCGGATTTTGTTTTTTTGTTGAAAAAGATCAGATAATTTTTGATAATATGAGAGTAATTATTGAAAAAAAAATTTGCTTTTTTTAAATAGACAGATTGAATATATTTTATCATATTTTATTAACAGGAAAGTAACAGCAACCATTTAAAAACTTCTAAAATGTTGAACGAGAACGACTGAAGAGTAAGAGAAAAATAAAGTATGGGGCACCAATCATTGCAGTAATGCTACCTACAGGTAATTCAGCGGGTGCGGCTAAAAATTTGGCAAGCGTATCGGCCAAAACACAAAAGATGGCACCAAAGAGAAGGGAGAAAGTAAAATTAATACGATTATCATTCCCAAACATAAGGCGGGCAATATGGGGAATGATTAATCCCACGAATCCGACAACCCCACAAAAAGCAACAGTTACAGCGATTAATAGGGAAGATAGGGAAAGTACAATTAACCTTACTTTTTGGGTTTTTATACCACTGGTTCGCGCAATATCTTCTCCCAATTGCATTATATTTAATGATTTAGAGTAAAAGAAAAGAAATACAGAAACTATAATTAGAATGATAAAGAGAGTACCTACCTCTTGCCAGGAACTTGAAGCAAAACTCCCCATTGTCCAAAAAATGATTTTATCCAATGCCTCTTGATGAAGAACCATTAATAAAGTAACCATGGAAGAGACAAGGAAATTTATAGCGATTCCCGTAAGAAGAATGGTTTCCATGGATTTTTTCCTACTGGCGGCAGCGATTCCCATCACCAGCAACAAAGTAAGGGTGGCAGTGAATAGTGCGGCACCCGTTAATCCGAAAATATAAGCATCCAAACCCAAAATGAAAGCTACCGCCGCCCCTAAGGATGCTCCGGAAGAAATTCCCAAAATGTACGGATCGCAAATGGGGTTTCTGAAAATAGACTGGAAAGTGGCTCCACTGATGGCAAGCGCACTGCCCGCGACAATGCTCATACAGATACGCGGCAGGCGTAAGTTCCATATTGTAATCGCATAGAGCGACCACTTTTCCGGAATGGAATAGTTTAAAATTTTTGCCTTTATGATTTCTATAATAACATCAATAGGGATATGGACCACCCCAATATTAATGGCCATAATGCTAAAGATGATCAAGAAAATGACAGAAATAAAAAAAGCAATTTTTTTCACTAATTTTAATATTAGACAGGGTTGTTTTGATGCTGCAAAAATAGTCAAAAAACCACAATTAGTTAAGATTAAAATGGGGCATATCCCATGAAAAAGCGACTATTTTTAGTTTTTTCATCAATGATAATGATATAGACGAATTTGAAAATTATATACTTTTGCACGCTAAAATGGGATAAGAGTAGTTTTACAGTAAATATACAATAAAGAATATGACTCTGAATGAACTCAAAATAGGAGAATCGGCTATAGTAAATGCTGTGAATGGATATGGGGCGGAACGGCAGCATTTGTTGGATATGGGGTTGATTCCCGGGATTAAGGTTACCGTGGTTAAGTATGCCCCTATGGGCGACCCGATAGAGTTGCGATTGCATGGTTATTCTCTTTCGTTACGGAAAGCGAATGCTGAAAAAATAGAGGTCAGACCAGTGGGTGAGCAAGATGTGGAGAGCGAATTTGTTCAAAGTTCTAAAGATGCAGACGCTGCCTACAACGATTCATTGCATGAGCATAATTCTCACCCGGGGTTGGGGGAGGAGGGCAAATTCCACTCTAAAACCACAGAAAAATCACTTCCCAAAGATACTATTTTGACTTTTGATTTAGTAGGACAGCAAAATAGCGGGAAAACCACCTTATTTAATCAAATAACCGGAGAAAACCAGCATGCCGGAAATTTTCCGGGAGTTACGGCCGAAATTGTAGAAAAATCAATCAGAAACTATGCCCGCACTTCCATAAAAGATATGCCCGGAATTTATTCCCTTTCCCCTTATACGGAGCAAGAAAGAATTGCCTATCAGGAGATTTTAACTCACCGGCCAAAATGTATTATCAATGTGGTAGATGCATCGAATGTGGAAAGGCATTTGTATCTTACTATGCAATTGATGGAGTTGGGGATCCCGATGGTTTTGGCTTTGAATATGATAGATGAAGTGAAAAACAATGGGGGAAGTGTCCGTGTGAATAAAATGGAGGAGATATTGGGGATTCCTGTCGTACCTATTTCGGCTACCAAGAATGAAGGTATTGGAGAATTGATGGAGCATGCCCTTCATGTTGCGAAGTATCAAGAAGTCCCAATTATGCAGGATTTTTGTCAGAAGGAGGAAGCGGGTGGTGCAGTACATCGCTGTTTGCATAGCATTATGCATTTGATTGAGGATCATGCGCAACGCGAAAATATTCCCTTGCGCTTTGCGGCCAGCAAGTTGGCGGAGGGCTCCAAAGAGATGCAATCCTTACTGCATTTGGATGCCAATGAGAAAGAGATTTTGGAGCATATATTAGTGCAAATGGAAGAGGAGCGGGGATTCGACAGGGCAGCGGCAATGGCGGATATGCGTTTCTCTTTTATTAAGAAATTATGTGCGCAAACAGTGGTCAAACCCATTGAAAGTAAAGAACATCTCCGTAGTAAAAAAATAGATGAGTATTTAACGGGCAAATGGACGGCAATACCCATTTTCATGTTGGTGATGTTTATGGTGATTTGGCTTTCCATAGATGTGATCGGATCACCTTTGCAACAGCTTCTTGACCAAGGAATTAAAAATTTGGCAGACTTTTGCCAGCAGAAAATGCTTGCCCAAAATGTCAATAAGGTGGTGGTATCACTCATTATTGATGGTGTTTTCGGTGGGGTAGGGTGCATTTTGAGTTTTGTACCCATTATTGTTGTTCTCTTCTTCTTTTTAAGTATGATAGAAGACAGTGGCTATATGTCGCGAATTGCCTTTGTTACAGATAAATTGTTGAGAAAAGTGGGCCTTTCAGGACGCAGCATTGTTCCTATGTTGATCGGTTTTGGCTGTTCCGTTCCTGCGATTATGGCCACGAGAACGCTACCTTCTGCACGTGATAGGTTGAAGACCATTTTATTGGTTCCTTTCATGAGTTGTTCGGCGAAAGTCCCTATTTATGCCTTTTTTACTTCTATGTTTTTCCCGGGTTACGGGGGATTGGTTTTAATCTGCCTATATCTGTTAGGAATATTTGTTGGAATTCTGATAACATTGATTACCAAATATATAGGAGATAAAAGTGAGGCGGCGCCGTTTGTAATGGAATTACCTGATTATAGGATGCCGATAGGTAAAAATGTGGTTCATCTGCTTTGGGATAAAACCAAAGATTTCATTCAAAAGGCGTTTACGGTGATTTTTGTTGCTTCCATTGTGATTTGGTTTTTGCAATCTTTTGATTTTCAATTCCAAATGGTGCAGAATAGCGATGAAAGTATGTTGGCACGACTGGCCGGTCTGATTTCTCCGTTGTTTCGTCCTATTGGTTTGGGTGATTGGCGAATTGTTACTGCCTTGATTGCAGGGTTCATGCGAAAGGAGAATGTGGTGGTTACCTTAGGTGTATTGGATGTACATACGGTAATGACTGTTTGTTCGTCTGTTTCTATGCTGGTATTTTGTTTGTTATATACTCCTTGTGTAGCGGCCATTGCGGCGGTAAAACGTGAATTGGGGGGAAAATGGACGTTGTTTGTTGTTCTTTTCCAATGTAGTATTGCTTGGTTGGTGGCCTTTGTAGCATACTTTTTGGCGTGTTTAGTTTTTTAGTTTGTTATTTATTTCTGTTGCTGTCCGCTAAAAGTTTTGTATTTTAAGGAATTTACAGATAAATTGTAAAATATAGGCCGGAAAGGAGGTGACTGAGCTTGTCGAAGTCACCTCCTTTGTCGTCATTCATTCTTTTTTTCTTTTGTCTTGCCACAAAAGAAAAAAAGCAAAAGTCAAGGTCGTAAGTTTGGCGGACAGCAATGAAATAGAATAAAAAAAGCGAGATTTTAATCTCGCTTTTTGTCAATTTCTTTTTTTGTATTAAAGTACATTGATAGGTTTCAAGATAGTTTTCCCTGTTTCAATGGCTTCTTCGTTAGCGGGAATCAGGTGGTGGTGTCTCTCAGGAAGTGATTTTTCCAGTCCTTTTCTGATGAATTCAGGTTTAACAATAGGTTTCACTTTCAGGTATCCACCGAGAACAATCATATTGAAAAGTTTCATATTACCTTTTTTCGATGCTTCTTCAGCAGCGGCAACTTGGTATATATTGATATCTTTTCTGGTTGGGTGTTCTGTAATTCCATTTGGGTCATAGATTAAGAGACCGCCAGGTTTTACGGTCGCTTCAAATTTATCCATGGATTGTTGGTTCAAGATAATGGCGGTATCAAATTGGTTGATACGGGGGGAACTAATACGTTCATCGCTGATGATAACGGTAACGTTAGAGGTACCGCCACGCATTTCAGGACCATAGGAAGGCATCCAACTTACTTCTTTGTCTTGCATTACGCCAGAGTAAGCTAAAATTTTCCCCATAGAGAGAACGCCTTGTCCGCCAAACCCTGCTATGATGATTTCTTCTGTCATAATTATTATAATTTAATGATTTCTAATTAATTGATTATTTTTCTGGAGTTTTTAAGTCGCCCAGTGGGTAGAAAGGAAGCATATTGGCTTCAAGCCATTCATTTGCTTTTGTTGCGGGCATTTTCCAGTTGGAGTTACAATTGGAAACGATTTCAACGAAAGAGACCCCTTTCTTCAACTTTTGATTTTCGAAAGCTTTTCTGATGGCTTGTTTACATTTACGAACGTGTGCTGGTGTAAATACCGCTTGACGGGTAACGTAATAAGTGCCGGGCAAACTTGCGATGATATCCGTGATTTTCAATGGATAGCCATTCGCTTCAACGGTTCTGCCGTAAGGGCAGGTGACGGTCTTCATACCCAATAATGTGGTAGGAGCCATTTGACCGCCAGTCATTCCATAGATAGCGTTGTTAACGAAAATCATTGTAATATTTTCGCCGCGGTTGCAAGCGTGAATAGTTTCTGCTGTACCGATAGCTGCCAAGTCGCCGTCGCCTTGATAAGTGAACACGAACTTGTCGGTATTCAGACGTTTGATTGCGGTTGCGCACGCGGGAGCACGGCCGTGAGCGGCTTCAACGAAATCAACATCAAAATAGTTATAAGCAAAAACAGAGCAACCTACTGGAGAGATACCGATGGTTTTATCTTGGATTCCCATTTCTTCGATAACTTCAGCAATTAAGCGATGAATTGTGCCGTGGCCGCAGCCAGGGCAGTAGTGCATAACATTGTCGGTAAGCACCGGCGTACGTCTGTACACTAATTCTCCATTTTTTATTATTTCTTCTCTTGTCATAATTTTTCTTTTTAGATAACGGAACCGTACAAAGCACCGTTATGAATTACATAATTTGTTTTTTTAATGCTTCTACGATTTCGTTAGGGTCAGGAATCATACCGCCGGAACGACCGTAATGTTCGCATTTAACGCGGCATTCCGTTGCTAATTTCACGTCTTCAATCATTTGACCGCAGTTCATTTCCACGCTCAAGATGCCTTTTACATTTTTAGCAGCTTCTTTCAGTTGTTTGCTTGGGAATGGCCATAAAGTAATAGGACGGAACAGTCCCACTTTGATGCCTTCAGCGCGAGCTAATTCAATAGCTTTTTGGCAGATACGGGCGGAAGAACCATAGGCTACAAACAAGTATTCTGCGTCTTCGCAATGAATCAATTCATAACGAACTTCATTGGCTTCGCATTTTCTGTATTTTTCTTGAATGCGATTAACAATCTCCTCTTGTTTTGCAGAATCCAATTCCAAAGAAGTGATGATGTTGTGTTTTCTGTTGGCTGGTTTTCCTACTGTTGCCCATGGACAAGTTTTGGCAATGTATTCATCTGTCCAACGTGGTTTGTAGTCGTCAATAACCACTTTTTCCATTACCTGGCCAATCATACCATCTGAAAGGATCAGGGCAGGATTTCTATATTTGAATGCCAATTCAAATGCCAATCCTACAAAATCATACATTTCTTGTACGGAAGCAGGGGCTAATGTAATTAAACGATAGTCACCATGTCCACCGCCTTTGGTACTTTGGAAATAATCAGCTTGAGAAGGTTGGATGGTACCCAAGCCTGGGCCTCCACGAACAACGTTTACAACCACTGCAGGAAGCTCAGCGCCTGCCATATAAGAAAGACCTTCTTGCATTAAGCTAATGCCAGGAGAGGAGGAGGAGGTCATTACTTTTTTACCGCAAGAGGCACCTGCATATACCATATTGATGGAAGCAGTTTCACTTTCGGCTTGTAATACGACCATACCAGTTTTTTCAATAGGATTCTCAGCCATTAAATGCTCGAGAACCTCTGACTGGGGCGTAATAGGATAGCCAAAATAGCCATCCACACCATTACGGATAGCACTTTCCGCAATAGCTTCGTTTCCCTTCATTAATCTAAGTTCTTTTGCCATAATTCTATTTTTAATGTTTGTTTCTTTTTAATTAGATTTTTGCACGATAAACAGTGATTACTCCATCAGGACATACTACTGCGCAGTTTGCACAACCAATACATTCTGCTTCATTAACCATTTCGAGATAGTTGTAACCTTTATGGTTTACCTTTTTTGATAAAGCGATGACTTTTTTAGGGCATCCTACAATGCACACCCCGCATCCTTTGCATTTTTCGGTATCAATAACCAATGTTCCTTGAAACGCCATAGTTCTAAATTTTAATTATTTATAATAAGTTGAATATTAAATATTTAATTTTTCTAAAAACAACCCGCTAAAGTACATAATTTTTTGATAAAAAATCCATTTACAGATAATTTTTTTATCTGTATGCAAGGTTGGGCTACGCCCGCTTAAAGTATTCATTTTGTGGCTGAAAAGGGAGAATTTTGGTTATTTTTCCGCTTTTTTGTTAATGTCAACGGTAACGTTGCAGAGGCGGACTTCAGGAGAATCGCCCGTCGCATTGCATTTTTGTTCAGAAATAACCACTTCCCATGTTTCCTCCTTATATTTGTAATACCACGCGTATTGCATTCTGCGTTCTTTTATGTTGGGGACATTGGCACTTCCGGCGAAATAGCATGGATTGCCGGCATCCACTCCCATGGCAGCAAAAATTTCACTATTCTTGGCCACCATCTTGCATTGGTCCCAAATCGTTTCGCAATAAGCAACAAAAGTGGTATGTTCGAAGCCCTGCCGGTTGGAAGAGAAATCTATTCTAAATCCTGTGATAATGTCTTCCTCCGGTTTTTCTTCAAGATGAGTAACATGATATGCTTGGGTCGTTACTTCCATTTGAGGCATGACTCCCAATGTTTGGATGCCTGTGTGAATTTTGATTTGTTCTACGAACTCTTTATCTAATTCTGAAGGTTCATTTTTTTCAACTTGTGCCCATGCAGAAGCGCACAAGCCGAAACAAAGGAGTAATAATATTTTTTTCATGAAAATAAGTTTTTAAGTCGAAGCAAATGTACGAAAAAAAATTGAATAAGTCAATAGTTTTGCCTGTTTTCAGAGCATTATTTTATAATCATGTTGTAAAACATTTATATTCAGAATGTTTCTGAAATATCAAAGGTTCTTCTTGCCTTCACAACATTGTACAAATAATTCGTAATCCCAAAGGGGATCATTCCAGAAATTAATGTTGTGAATGGAGGGTGATAACGGTTATTTCTGCCGGGCAATTCAAGCGAATGGGCAAGGTGCAGCCTAATCCGGAGTTGATGTATAAAAATTGTTTCCCTTCGTGGATCCACCCGGCCGATTCTTTGAAACTGATGCCAGATAAAGGTCTCCCGAAGAAACGGACTTGCCCTGAATGGGTATGGCCGCTTAATGTTAGGAAAACATCGTGTCCGATGATTTCATGTCGCCAATGGGTGGGATCGTGGGTGAGTACGATACGGGGGGCACTGGTACCTGAAAGTGCTTTGGGGAGGTCGGCGGCGCAAATCGTGTGAAAACCATCCTCGCTGCCCGAACTGTTGTCCACCCCGACAATGGTAAGATGATTGGGGAGTACGAGATGTTCATTACGAAGCAAGTGCCAGCCGAGGACTTCCCGCTCGTATTGTGTTAAATGTTCAACCTCTTGATGGCGTTCGTCGTCGGAAGCAAAGTTTCTTCGATAGATGAGGAAATCGTGGTTTCCTAAAACACTGATTACGCCATCGGTGGCTTTCAATTGGCGTAAGATTTCGGTATAGGGTTCAGCCTCTTTTACGCCGATGGTAACCAAATCGCCGGTAAAGCATATCAGGTCGGGTTTTTGAGCATTGACACTATCCACAAAGCGTTGTAAGGCATGGGGGCGATCGTCGAAAGTGGAGAGATGCAAATCGCTGATATGTACGATTTTATACCCGTCCATGGCGGCAGTGATTTCTTCATGGGTGAAGTCAGAACGTTGGATTTCCAATTGGAATCTGCCTACTAAAAACCCATATAATAGGGTAAGCCATGCGAGGGTTACCAACCCTACTGCACTCCATCCGAAAGGAGCATATCCAATACTGAGATGGAAAAATTTTCCCGCTATCCAACATATAAGCCAAAGTATAGAAGGTATGGCAGTAAGCAGAATACCCACTACTACAGCAAAAATCAAGGTTAATCTAAACATATATTTCTATCCTACGATTCAACTGCAAAAATAACAAAAGTAATCACATGAAAAAAATGCGATGAAGGGGTATTTCAGGAGGTGCCCTTTCTTATTTTCGTTAAAAATCATAAAATTTGTCTAATTTTGCACTTTCTTTCCACGATGAAGAGATTATTTATAGCTTTTAAGATAGAATTGAATCAGGAGAATGCGAATTTGTTGCAGGATTTACGCAGGAATACGGTCTATGATTCTATTGTTTGGGTAAATAAAAACATACAGCATTGTACTCTCCGTTTTTTGGGTAAAACACCAGAAAACAAGATAGATACCTTAAAAAATATTATACAAGAGGTGGTTACCCAACACCCTTCGTTTGCTTTAGAGATAGAAAAATTGGGCTTTTTTGGAAGCCGTTATGCGCCCAAAGTCATTTGGTTGGGTTTTCGTCCCCAGCCCTTATTGCAACAGTTGTTTGAAGCACTGGAGCAGCGCATAGTGGGAGAGTTGGGGATGGAAAAGAATGATGGGCATTTTGTCCCCCACATTACTTTAGGAAGGATTAAGAAAGTGGATAACAAAAGAAGATTTTGGGCGACGATGGAAAAATTCACCCCGTTTTATCAAAAAATGGAAGTGAAGGAGATTATTTTATATCAAAGCAGGTTGGAGAAGGATGGCCCCATTTATCTGGAATTGGCCAAATATTCGCTCCATGAGTGAATGACATTATTTCCGATAAAGATTCATTTCATCAATAAAGGAAGCCACTTTGGGGTGTAAAAAATATTTCACACTTTTGTGGTTTGCAATGCTTTGTCGTATCAGAGTAGCGGAGATTCCGATATAGGGTGCGGGCACGAGAGTGATGTTCGGTTGTTCTTTCCATTGGGTTCCGTCGGAGCCGATACGAGGGTAAACATAAATCTCATAGTTTTGCAGGATATAATCGCTGTTTTTCCATTTGGTGATACCTTCCAAGTTGTCTTCACCCATCATCAGGACAAATTCCTTATCAGGGTATTTTTCTTTAAGGAAGACAAGGGTATTGCAAGTATAGGAAGGGTAGGAGAGTTTGAATTCTATATCGCAGGAACGGAAGCGGGAGTCATCCTCAATGGCAATATTGACCATATAGAGACGTTGGTTTTCATTGAGGAGGGAATCTTTTTTTTTGAATGGACTATTCGGTGAAACGACAAACCAAACTTCTTTTAAATCAGTATTTTCGACGAAATACTCCGCAATCATCAGGTGCCCTATGTGGATAGGGTTGAAAGAACCGAAGAAGAGACCTATTTTGGGCATAAGAAATCTTGAATGATTTGATAAACGTCTTGTCGTGCTTTTTCCAACCGGTCGTTAACCACCACTTTATCGAATTGATTTTGGAATGAGAGTTCGTATTCCGCTTTATCCAACCGTTTTTTTAATGTTTCGGGAGTTTCGGTGTTGCGCCCTTGCAACCGTTCTTTTAGGCATTCAAGGGTAGGGGGTTTGATAAAGATGGCCAAGGCGTCGTCTTGGTAGAATTTTTTGATGTTGAGGGCGCCTAAAACATCCACATCAAAAATCACCACTTTGCCAGCTTCACTCAGGCGATCCACTTCTGATTTGAGGGAGCCATAGAACTGGTCTTTATAAACCTCTTGCCATTCGAGGAAGTCGCCTTGTTCGCGACGGCGGCAAAACTCTTCGGGGGTGATGAAATAGTAATCTTTTCCATGGGTTTCGTTGGCGCGTTTGGGGCGTGTAGTAGCGGAAATGGAAAAAGAGAGCTGGGGCATCTCTTCCAGAAGATGCTTAACGATGGAAGTTTTGCCGGCACCGGAGGGAGCTGCGACTACAATCAATTTTCTGTCCATGGATGAGATTTTTTGAATATTTTAAGCGAACACAATTTTAGTGTTTTTTCATCGAACTTGATTTGCTATATCTTGGTTTTCCTGTACCCAAGTTTGATTTCCAGCGCATTTTTTTGTATTTTTTAGTTACCCCGTCATCTTTTAAGGCATCGTTAGCCGTATTGCTTCTGGGGTTTGCTTTCGCGTTGACGGGTGGGAAATCAAACTGGTAACTTACGCCAATCATGGTATTCCAGACGGCTTCAAAATTTCTGCGTGAGTCGATTTGACCATCTAAAGCATCGCCAGCCACCCATGTGAACCCCGTTTCAAAATATATGCGCAATTCCGGAAGTATCCGATAACCAGCTCCGATACTGAAAGGCAAACCAAAGGTGTAATGATAAGGATCCATCGGGTAGTTATTCATCATACTGCCGTCAATTGTGTTCCATAATTTTGTCTTATAACCATAAAGTCCCACGCCAATTTTAGGATAAACCGACCAGTTGGTATTGAGATTGCACATGGAAAGGATATCTAAAGTGGTGGAAATCATCAATTCATTATTCCAAAATGATATGAAAGCCAAATTATGATTTTTATGTGCTCCTGATACATGTGCCAACTTAAATTCAAAAGCCACTGTCCAAAAGGGTGTCAGGCGCTTGCCGAAATACCCGCCTAAGACGAAATGTCTGTTTTTATAGAAGGATGCTTGAAAAGGTGTTGCAGGAAAAATTTTGTTGGAATTGTCGTTAACATCGCCGTGAAACGAGTTAACACCGAAGCTCAGACTACCTTCCCATGCTTCGTGCGCTTGGTAGAAATAGTAGTTATCTGTTTGACAATTAACATGATAAAACGAAATTATCAAAGAGAAAAGGGGAATGAACAACTTGAATATGCGTGTCATTTTGGGTAATTTATTAAAATCCGGTTAATGGTATATAAATGGTCGGCAAAAGTAGTAAAAATCCAATAATAATGAGAAATAAAATAAAAGGAAAAATAAATTTAAACCATTTGGCATAAGGAACGCGTGCAATGCCCAATGCGCCAATGAGAACTCCGGAAGTGGGCGTGATCATATTGGTGAATCCGTCGCCAAATTGGAAGGCGAGCACGTTGATTTGGCGCGATAAGCCGATCAAATCGGAAAATTCGGCCATCATGGGAATGGTAAGCGCTGCTTTGGCTGATCCCGAAGGAATAATCAGGTTTAAAAGATTTTGGATGAGGTACATCCCCCCGACGGCAGTCTCTTTACGGCTATCAGCCATGAGTTGGGAGGCTCCGTGTAAAATGGTATCAATGATTTTCCCATCTTGCAAAATGACAATGATGCCGCCGGCCATACCTACAATCAGTGCTGCATTCATGATGTCTTTACATCCATCCAGGAATTGCCGTATGATTTGGTCAAAGCGGACGTTGTAGGCGAATCCGGAAGCCAAACCCATCACAAAAAACAGAGCGGCAATTTCCCCCACATACCATCCATAGCCCAATACGCCAGTAACTAACGTGATAATGGTTAGGAAAAGTAGCATGAGGATGAAATTGTGTACAGATTTCCATGCGGCGTAAAATCCTAAGGGGATGAAAATGGCGGTGATGATGGGGAAAAGAAGCAGTTGACTGTCTCTATTTCCGATGGAGATGGTAGTTTCAGGATAACGGATCGCTAAAAACAGCAGAAGAATGGAAATGGCCCCATAAACAACCCATGTGCTGCGGGAAGAGGGTTGATGGGTGATTCCTACTTGTTGTATAGTACGTTCGCGCCAATAGGCATCCGCTTCGTACATCATCGATTTTTGCGGATTTTTCTTTACGCGGGCGGCGTAAATTAAAGTGAAGACAATCACAAGGAAAGTGAGAATTCCCCAGCAAACAAGGCGGTAGCCAATGCCGGAAAATGGTTGCAGACCGGATAGGCCTTGGGCGATGCCAATGGTAAAAGGATTGAACAAGGCACCCGCAAAGCCGACGTGTGCGGCAGCGTAACACATTAAAACACCCACTAATGAGTCGTACCCCATGGATACGGCTAAAGGGACAAAAATAACCAT
>JAEEUY010000119.1 GCA_016290715.1 Bacteroidales bacterium | reverse complement strand
TCGGGATTTACACTTTCTATTAACGTGATAGCACGACTTAATGCAATCCTATCCTGAGCGCAAATCCTGGATACATAATCCTCTACTGATAAGTCGCTTTTTTTGTGTTTTTGTAAGTATGGACTAACTTGTGAAGGTTGCTCAATCCCTTCCTGCACATTTAAAGCAGAATCAAATGGACAATTATCTACCATGATTGTGAACAGCTTACGGAGTTAGCAGCAATGACTTCATCGTCAATTTCAACAGTTTGATTGTTTTCTAAACTCTTACAGGAGGAAACATCGTCACTGTCCCAACTCTCGGAAGCAATCACTCGCGCATTTTCATCATAGTACTTACATTCACAATCACTATGTTCGCAGGCTATAAATCCTCCGATACCCATAATTGCCAATAATAGAAATAGTAATTTTTTCATGATTGTATTTTTTTATGAAGTGGCAGAATTTTAGAAATTTCAACGTGCAAAGGTACTATTTTTTATGATTATGAAGCACAGATACTAAATATGGATTCTCTTTTTATAACTATTTTTGTGTCAATTTAGTATGTTAAGATGAACAATAAGCCTAAGGCAATTTTATTTTTTGCCCGATTTGTAAAATGGAAGTTTCCTTAAGGTGATTGAGTTGGCAAAGTTTGTCAACGGTAGTGTGGTATTTTTTTGCAATGGCATAAAGTGTATCTCCTTGTTTTACTTTATGATAGGTTGCATTATTAGTGGGGGCACCTGCCGTCGCATTGGATGAACTTTCGCTTATTTGAGAACCTCTTTGGGCATCAATCACCTCAAACTTATTGGCGCTGCGATCAATGTTTTTATAGGCTTGGTTCAATTTCTCGTTTGTAAGGGAGAATTCCCTGTTTACAGGACGATTGGTGTCGGTGAGCGAATGTTTGAATAACCAGTCATAGGTCAGGTCGATGTAGAACATTTTGGCAAGATCGCTATGGTTGATGCCGGGCATTCGGTTGAAGAGCAGGCGGGAAGTATCGCCGCAGGCAATCATCGCATTGACAATTTTCTGTGATTCGCTGATGCCGACAGCGCGGTCGGCAGTGCCATGTACAATCCAGAGAGGCAATTGCGTAAGTCCGCAGTATTCTTTGATGTTTGCGCCACCGCAGAAGGCCATCGCCGCCGCAATCCTGTCAGGATATTTCGCCGCCATACTGAAAGTGCCATACCCGCCTAAACTCATGCCAATGACGTACATTCTATTGTAATCAGTGTTGTAATGTTCTTGAGTCCAATCTATTACATTCATAATCTTATCGGGATTCCATGGGCCACCAGGGTTCTGGGGAGCTAAAACCACAGCATTGATTTTGCGCCCCATGGCAATGGCATCTAATGTTCCATAACGCCGTACCCGATTGAGATCGTGTCCGCACAAACTGTGCCCATGCAAAAAAACAACCAGTGGCAAAGCGTTTTGGCTACTATCGTAATTTTCGGGGGTGTAAACCCAAAAATTGTAGCCGTTGGGAACGGTGTCGCGATAGGCAATCATCTTGGATTGAGAGAAAGTTATATTTGTTAGCAGCAGCAGAAAAGTCGATAATAGAGCGGTTCTTTTCATTATCTTTTTATTATTTCTTTGAAAATAAATTACTTGAAAATATTAAATCAGTTTGCAAATTTACAAAAAAAAGTCAGTGCCAAGGGTCTCTCTTTTTTAGAAAAAACGTATCTTTGCCCCCTAATTGAAAAAATATGTTAGAATATAATACTTCACGCAACAAACTTGTTATCAGAGAGTACGGGAGAAACATTCAAAAAATGATTGAGGAAGCAGTGAAAATTGAAGATCCTGTCAAACGCAATGAAACAGCTAAAGCGATTGTTAAAACAATGTCTCTTATAAATCCCTCTGTATCAACTTCTAATGCCAATGGAAATCATTCTGATCTAAAAAAACAACGCGAATCCCTCGACTATTGGCAAAAGTTGTGGGATCATCTTTTTATTATTTCCGACTATCAGTTGGAGGTGGATTCCCCTTTTGAAAAACCTATCCGTCCCGACGACCAAGAAAAAATCGTGGCCCCCGTTGTCCATCAAAAGGATAAGATTAATGTGAGAACGTACGGTCGGAATTTGGAAAAAATTATTGAAACTGTTTCCAATTATCCTGATTGCCCTGAAAAAGAGCAGTTGGCCATCGATATTGCCAACCAAATGAAAAAATTATACTTGACGTGGAATGCCGATACGGTTGAAGATCCTCTGATTATTCAACAGTTATCTGATTTGTCGAACGGCAAATTATCGTTGCCATTGGATTATAAGCTGATGTCGGTAACGGATGTGCCGCAGGTTAGTACAGCAACGGGAGGAAAGTCAAAGAAGAAAAAAAAGAAGAAAAAACGTAAAACAACTTCGGACACTTTATGAATATAGTTGAAGTACAACACGTTACTAAAAATTTTTCCAACCATATAGCTTTAAAGGATTTGTCGTTGACGATTCCGAGGGGTTCTATTTTCGGTTTGTTAGGTCCTAATGGCGCAGGAAAAACAACCTTGATTCGGATGCTGAACCAAATCACGGTTCCAGATAGCGGAGTTATTTTGTATCAGGGACGGCCTTTGCAGCGTGAAGACATTGAAACAGTGGGTTATCTGCCAGAGGAGAGAGGCTTGTATAAGAAAATGAAAATCTCTGATCAGGTTATCTATCTCGCTCGTTTAAAAGGACTCCCGATGGATGTGGCTACGAAGCGTCTGCAATTTTGGTTTAAAAAATTTGGCATCGAATCGTGGTGGAATCGAAAAGTTACAGACCTCTCCAAAGGAATGCAACAAAAAATACAGTTCATTGTAACCATTGTTCACCAGCCCAATCTGCTTATCTTCGATGAGCCTTTTTCGGGTTTTGATCCTATCAATGCGGAACTGCTGAAAAATGAGATTATAGAACTGCGCAACAACGGCGCCACCATCGTGCTTTCTACGCATAACATGAACTCTGTAGAAGAAATTTGTGATCAGATAGTGCTGCTGAACAATGGGGAAAAAGTTTTAGAGGGGAATCTGAACGAAATAAAAAAACAATTCAGAACCCATTGTTATGAAATCAAGGTTGCCAATGCTTTGGATGTACCATTTCCTGATACTTTCCATGTTTTAAGTCAATATAGTGAAAATCAGGATGTTATATATAAAATAAAAATGGATCCATCGGAGAATCCCAACCAATTATTAGCGTGGTTTGTATCAAAAACGTCAATAATTGATTATCATGAAGTGATTCCCAGCATGAATGATATTTTTATTGAAACAATTACTGCACAAAACGTTAATAGAAAGTAAAACGTATGAGCAAAGTCCCATTGATAATTGCTCGCGAATATCTGGCGCGCACCAAGAAGAAATCATTTATCATTACCACTATATTAATGCCTATTCTAATGGCATTGTTGGTGATATTGCCCGTTTATATTTCCTATAAATCTGAGCGGGAAGTAACCATTTTTGTTTATGATGAAAGCGATTCGTATCTGAATAAATTCCAGAATACCGACAAGATGAAATTTGTTTATCCAAGTGGTGATTTGGCGTTATTACAGAAACAATGTATTGATGGACAGTGTGATGTGGTTTTGCAAATATTAGGGGGCTCCCAGTCCAACTTGGGTAATTTGTATTTCTATCATGAGCCGCCCATTTCATTGCAAGGCAATATAGAAGAGCAGATGGACCACATTATTTTTGACAAAACGCTGATAGATACGTTTCACATAGACTTACGCAAGTACAATACCATTAAGCAACATTCCAAGAGTTCTTTGGTTTCGTTGCAAATAGATGAAAATGGCAAGGCGGAATTGAGTACGATGCAGTTGAACAGGGTGGTGGGCATCATATGCGGTTTTTTGATCTACTTTTTTGTCTATTTATATGCCAATCAGGTGCTTCAGAGCACGATGGAAGAAAAAACAAATCGCATTGCGGAGATTATCATCTCATCCGTAAAGCCGATTCAGTTTATGATGGGAAAAATAATTGGAATCGCATTGGTGGGGATTACCCAGTTTCTTATTCAAATAGTGGCTGTGGTGCTTATTTTGTTTGCCGTACAGATGGTAACGCCTGCGTTTTTCTCAGAAAACACACTTTCACAATCCGAACTCATTGCCACTTCGCCTGAGATGGCTTTGGCGGACAGTGGGGATGCTATTTTCCAGAATGGGGATCTGATGAATAGCATTTCAGCATACTATTCTTTCCCTTTTTCAACCATCATCATCTGTTTTTTCTTCTATTTTCTTTTTGGTTATTTGATGTATGCGGCGTTGTTTGCAGGCGTAGGGTCGGCTACCGACACGGAAACGGATTCACAGCAGCTGATATTGCCAATCAGCATTCCGCTGTTGTTATCGTTGATTGTTGTATTATCTACAACGAATATGCAGAGTGAGTGGGTGCGTTGGCTATCCATCATTCCGTTTACTTCACCCGTGGCAATGATGTTTCGTCTCCCGTCGGGAGTGCCGGTGTGGGAACTTACGGTATCCATGGTATTGTTGCTTGTGTTCTGGATACTCTCCCTCTGGTTTTCCGCCAAAGTGTATCGCACAGGAATCCTGATGTATGGGAAAAAGACTACTTGGAAAGAGTTGTGGAAATGGTTTAAGACCAATTAATCAGGGGCGATCCGGAATGATGGTCGTGATCCCGTTGGGATAGTCCCCATATAGTAAAGATTTAAGGTATTCATAATCAGCAGGATTCTTTACAAAATCCAATTTGTGGGTATCCACAATAAGCACTGGAATATTTTTCAAATGCTGCAGATAGTTCATATAAGCACTTTGAATATTTTGCAAATAATCTGCGGAAATGTCTTTCTCGTACTCCCTGCCGCGCGAAGCGATGTTGTGCAGCAACTGGTCAATATTATTGTGAAGATAAATAATCAGTTCAGGTTTGGGAAGATAGGTGGAAATAATGTCGTAAATCTTAAGGTAAAGATTATACTCGTCGCTTTGTAAATTATTGCGGGAAAAGATGTTGCATTTATCTATGAAATAATCCGAAATAACCAAGTCGGTGAAAAGATCGCGCTGGGCCAACAATGTTTTGAGTTGTTGGTAACGATCTGTCAGGAAGGTCATTTCAAGGGGAAAAGCGTAATGTTCAGGGTCTTTGTAGAACTTGGCTAAGAAGGGATTGTCAACAAAGCGTTCCAGGACGAGTTGGGCATTGAATTCTGCTGCCAGTTTTTCGGTAAGCGTGGTTTTACCCGCTCCAATACAACCTTCAATCGTAATATAGTTATATTTCATTTCCACGCTGTGTGATACTATTAGCCAATTGTTTAAAAGTTTTTGTATAAGGAGGAACAACCTGATCTTCAAATAGTTCAGCAAGCAGTTTTAGAATAAACAGTCGTTGGGTTAGCAGTGGGTGGGGAATAGTGAGGGCAGAGCTGTTGCGTATTTCATCTTCAAAAAGGAGGATGTCAATATCAATGGTTCTGTCATGATAGATGGGATTCCCCTGTTCGTCGTGTCCCGATTTTTCTGCCCGCCCCAATTCTCTTTCAATACCTTGCGTGATTTCCAGCACCTCTTCTGGAGTGTGGTTGGTCTCTACTATCAGAACCTGATTTAGAAAAGGGGATGAGTCGAATCCCCATGATTCAGTTTCGGTTATGGATGACTTTTCAATGACTTTCCCTACTTTGCAATTGATTAATTCTGTGGCTTTTAACAAAAAAAAATCACGTTCTAACAAATTGCTGCCCAGTGATAAAACAACCTTCTTCATTTCTGTTGCAAAACTACAATTTTTTATGATTTACTTTTATATGCCCCACCATAAAATCTTTTGTTTTTTTGTAAATAGCTCTATTATAGAGAGTAAAGTTATTGACACAATGTTAATAACTTTATTTCTTTTAAACTGCATCAAAAGATAAGAAAAAATGTGTTATCTTTGCCTCCGTTTAAGGAATGTTGGTTCTTTTTCTAATTATTTGTTTGATAAATCATTAAAGTAAAAAAATAAAACATATTGATTATGAAAAAATTAATTTCTGTAGAAGAGGCTGTGGCAAAAATTAAGGACGGAATGACCATTATGGTTGGCGGTTTTTTATCTGCCGGTTCTGCAAATAAGATTTTGGCCGATCTTGACAAAAGCAATGTGAAAGATTTAACCATCATTTGTAATGATGCAGCATACGTTGATAAAGGGGACGGCATGTTGATTTCTGCCAAAAAGGTTAAAAAACTGATCGCTTCCCATATTGGTACCAATCCTTCTGCTATTGAGCAATTCCATAATAAAGAGATGGAGATTCAGTTTGTGCCACAAGGCACTTTGGCAGAGTGTATTAGAGCTGCCGGCGCCGGTTTGGGTGGTGTGTTAACACCTACCGGTATCGGAACCATTATGGAAGAAGGAAAAGAAAAGATTACGGTTGATGGCAAAGAGTATCTCTTGGAGAAACCTATTCATGCAGATGTGGCTTTGTTGGGTGCCAATATTGCGGATGAAAATGGAAACCTGATCTACAAAGGAACTACTCAAAACTTCAATCCGATGATGGCAACTGCTGCTGATCTGGTTATTGCAGAAGTTCAGAAGATTGTGAAAACAGGGGAGATTCCAATGGAACAAGTTCATACGCCAGCTTTGTTCGTTGATTATATGGTGCAAGCCTAATTCTTTGATAAATAGTAAAATATCTCATGAGGAAACGAATTACCTCATGAGATATTTCTTTTAAAGCATTGGCCATAAAAGAGGAAATGGACTATTTTCATGGTTCTCTTTTTTTCATGATGGCGTTGGAAAATAAGGAAGAGGAATAAATGGTTGTTGTATAAATAACTAAAAATCAATAAAATGTATCAGAAATTATCTCATTTGAAAAATTGTTTTTTTTTGATTGCTGGTCCGTGTGTGGTGGAAAATGAAGAGATCACTTTTCAAATTGCGGAAGAGCTGGTAAGGATAACGAATGATTTGCAAATCCCGTTTCTTTTCAAAGCTTCCTATCGGAAAGCGAACCGTTCTTCGTTGAACTCTTTTACAGGAATTGGGGATGAGGCGGCGTTGCAAGTCCTGTCTCGGGTAAAACAACAATTACAAGTGCCGATAGTTACTGATATTCACATGGAAGAAGAGGCGGAGATGGCGGCAGAAGTTGCCGATGTGATTCAAATACCAGCCTTTATGTGTCGTCAAACTTCTTTGCTGCTGGCTGCAGCCAAAACAGGAAAAATTGTCAATGTGAAAAAAGGACAATTCATGTCGCCCGAAGCGATGCGTTTTGTGGTGGAAAAAGTGCGTTCGGCAGGCAATAACCAAGTGATGCTTACAGAGCGCGGCTCCACGTTCGGCTATCAGGATTTGGTGGTCGATTTCAGAGGGGTTAAGGCAATGCAAGCGAATCATTGTCCTGTTGTGTTGGACTGCACTCATTCATTGCAACAGCCCAACCAGCCGGCAGGGGTTACCGGAGGCCACCCTGAACTTATTGAAACGATTGCCAAGGCAGGGGTCGCTGTCGGTTTCGACGGTCTGTTTATGGAAACGCATCCCAACCCGCAGGAAGCTCTTTCCGACGGAGCCAATATGCTCCCTCTGAAAGAAATGCGTCCGCTGTTGGGGAAGTTGATAAGACTAAAAAAAGCACTCGTCGAATCAGAGTGAATGAAAAAATAAAAAATATTTGACAGGGTGCTGTGCGATTGAAAAAATAGTGTATTTTTGCACCCGCATTTCTGAAAAAGAAAAGCAGGTCCCTTAGCTCAGTTGGTTAGAGCATCTGACTCATAATCAGAGGGTCCAAGGTTCGAGCCCTTGAGGGACCACAAAAGCGAGGAGGATGACTGAAAATAGTCATCCTCTTTTTATTTATGTAGGGCAAGAATCCCGGTACTGTTTTTTTCTTGTTTTTTTGCAAATAAAAATGGCTATTCTTTTGCCAAACAAGAAAATAGCCATTTACTATGGAAAAATTCTGGATATTATAGTTGCTTCAATTTTTGTACAACATATTCTCTATCCGCCTGATAAGTTACCCCAAACCATTGCGCATCACTTTTTAGGATGTCAATTTTGGCGGCACCGCTTGTCAGGAAATAGTTGATGACGGTAGGTATTTGAAATTCCGATTTGGGATTATCATTGTTGTTGCGCAGGAAATCAACGAACATGGCATCTAACTTTTGAAAGAAAAGAGGCGTAAATCCCCAAAAGTTCATAGAAACGGGCGTACTCCCATCCAAAACAGTCTCCTCTCCAATTTCAGGAATGTTTTTGATGGTTTGTCCAACTCTTTGAATTTTAGTCATTTCTGTAATATTTACCAATTCGTTGTTTTCATTGGCTGTACATACTCCTCGAGAAACGGTCCCGTTTTCAGAAAGCGTGTTTTCCAACCGGTAGCCTATCATGGAAAAATGGGGTTGGTTTTCTTTTTGTGGCGTTTGCAGAAAATGGGACATCACGTTGAATGCATCTTTGCCATAAAAATCATCCGCATTGATAACGGCGAAAGGTTCGCGTACAGCTTCTTTTGCCACTAAAATAGCGTGGGCAGTCCCGTATGGTTTCACCCTTTCCGGATTGACTGAAAAGCCTTCCGGGAGTGCGTTTAATTCTTGAAAAACGTAATCCACCGCCACTTTATGGATATATTTGGAAAGGATATGGGTTTTAAAATCCTCTTCCATGCTTTTTCTGATCACGAAAACCACTTTGCCAAAGCCGGCTTGGATAGCAAAGTCAACAGAGTAATCCATAATGGTTTCCCCGTGAGGTCCTAATTGGTCAAGTTGTTTCAAGCCACCGTAGCGACTTCCCATGCCGGCGGCTAAAATAAGAAGGGTAGGTTTCATAAATTATTCTTTTATTAGTTCAACGGAACCATTTTGACTTATCAGGTATAATTTACCCGATTGGGTAATGCCTAATTGCTGATCACCATAGATAACATAGCCAACGGTGTCTTCAATATGAAATTCAAGGGTGGACTTGGACAACATACTTTGTTGTTGGAAATAGTAAATAGTGTCTTTTTTCAAATCAGTAACATAGCTTTTGGCATGAATGCCGTACATATCATTATCAGCATATTGGATGAAATTCATTCTGATGCTGTCCATCAATCCATCTTCCAGACTGCTTTGGGTGATATAGAAAGTGTTATTTTCCAGATATTGGGCAATTCCCTCTTCGGTCATTTCTACCGTAGCCTGGTTTTGTGATTCATCCGAAAAATGGCTTCTGATGCTTTTTTCGCATATAAAAGTACCGCAACCGGCAAGATAACCTACGAGAGCAATCCAGGAAATATGTTTGAGATACCAGATAAAGTCGATTTTTTCCATACCCATTACAGCAACGCCGGCGGCAGAACCGATGATGAGCAAGCTGCCTCCTGTCCCTGCGCAGTAAGCCATGAATTCCCAGAAATAGTGGTCCATTGGGAAAGTGTACATGCCCATAGTGGCTGCTACTAACGGCACGTTGTCAACGATGGAGGACAAAACCCCGATAATGGCACTGATAGTGTAATATTTGCCGGGTTCTTGAAGTGGGATGGTATCCAATTGATTGGCCAAGAGGGAGAGGTGCCCGATAGATTGTAGGGCATTAACAGCCAGTAAAATACCAAGGAAGAATAGAATGCTGGGCATATCTATTCTGGAGATAACAGAGCTGATAGCATATTTGGCTTTCACATCTTCTTCATCGTGGCGGTGCACAATTTCAGAAAGAATCCAAAGAATGCTCAACCCGCCCAACATTCCGATATAGGGAGGAAGGTGTGTTAATGTTTTGAAAACAGGGACACATACCAAGGCACCTACACCGATAATTAAGAAGAGTGTGCTTTGCCAAGGAGCGGTTTCAAAAGATGCTTCTAATTGGACTTCTTCATTTTCAGGTCTTTCAATTTCTCCTTTCAAAATGAAGGAGAGAATGATGAGCGGCACGATGAGGGAAACGGCACTGGAAAGGAAGGTCATTTCAATGATGTTGAGAGAGGACACTTTTCCGGCAATCCATAACATAATGGTGGTAACATCACCGATGGGCGACCATGCGCCGCCGGCGTTGGCAGCCACAATCACCATGCTCGCATAAAACCAGCGGTCTTTCTTGTCTCCAATCAATTTGCGCAATAATGCCACCATCACAATAGAGGTTGTCAGATTATCCAAAACTGCTGACATGAAAAAGGTTAGGATAGATAAAATCCATAATAATTTAACTTTTTTGGTGGTCTTGATTCTATCGGTGATAATTTTAAACCCACCTTGATTATCAACGAGTTCTACAATGGTCATGGCACCCATTAGGAAGAATAAGATTTCAGCGATTTCCCCTAACGCATGAAGTAATTGAGAATGTACCAACCAGTCGGTAAAGTTGCTTCACGGATGATTCATGGTATAGTCACGGAACGCCTCAGAATTAACCAAAATGTCGGAGCCACCAATGATGGCACACGTCCATAAAAACACACCTAATAGCAGTGCTGTGGCCGTCTTGTTGATTTTTAAAGGGTGTTCAAGGGCTATAATTACATAACCTATGATGAACGCAATAATCATGAAAATAAACATAACGTTATGATTTTATGAATTGTTAATAATAATTTCTAATTGCTTTTTTACTAGTTCCATCAGCCACATAGGGGTTGAGGTGGCTCCGCAAATGCCGATGTGGTCTTCGTTTCTGATTGGGATTTCCTTAAGCTGCTCAATATTGGAAATGAAAAAAGTATGTGGATTTGTTTTTTTGCAAATATCAAAAAGGTAAAGTCCATTGGAGCTTTTTTCTCCAGAAACAAAAATGACTTTTTCGAAATGGGCGGCAAATTGTTGGATTTGTTGCGCCCGATGAATAACACTATGGCAGATTGTATGCGCATAAGAAAAGTATTCGGAACGATTTAATGCATCATACTTCTCTTGAATTTTTGCTATAACTTCCTGATACTCACTGATATTCTGTGTTGTTTGCGAATAAAGCATCGATGGACGGGAAAAGTCGATTTTATGAATATCTTGGATGGAGGAGATAACAATGCCGTGTTGAGCAGTTTGTCCCAGCAATCCCACCACCTCCGCATGACCTTCTTTGCCAAATATCAATATCTGTCCATGGTTGAATTGTTGGGATTTGTAAAACTGGTGAATTGTTTTTTGGAGATTAAGCACCACTTTGCAAGTGGCATCCACCAGTTCAATGTCGTTTTGGCGGGCTATTTGGTAGGTTTCAGGAGGCTCCCCATGGGCACGAATGAGCACTCGTGCATGATGCAGTTGTTTGAACTCTTCATGACTAATGATTTGCAGTCCCATTGCGGTGAGCCGCTGCAACTCTTCATTGTTGTGTACAATGTCCCCGAGGCAATAGAGGGCGGGTTCTTTGGCTAACCACATTTCAGCGGTTTTGATGGCATTAATAACACCACTGCAAAAACCGGAATGTTTATCAATTACTATTTTGTTATTTGTAGAATCAGACATATCAAACAATATAACAATTAAGTAAAAGCGGATTAAAACAAACTTATGGAAATTCCCACCGACATGGGGTTGATGTTAGGACCTTTGCCGCTTGCAAACACTTTGTTGAGTTGGTAGGAATAATATACGCCAATGGCTTTCCAGCCGATACGTGCATATACATCTGCACTGAACTTTGTTTTGTCGTAAAAATCCCTGTTTTTATAATTTAACGTAACATCGGTTGTCCCATCATAGTTGGGACCTTTGTACCTGTGCGCTAAACCAGACACCAAGCCGACATGAATACCCACGCTGAATTTGAATCCGCAACGATGTCTGTAGCGGATTTCAATGGGAAGATTACAATTGGTATAGACAATGCGATTGGTTTTATACTTGATGTTCTCAGGAATAATGTAGTAGGTGTTGATGCCCGTTTGATAGTCGTATTGGAGCAGACAATTGGAATATTGGGAGAAATAACTGAACCCTAATCCCAAACCAAATGATATGCTGGATTGTTGGGGTAGGGTGAAATCCCACATGGCGGTTACATTAAACCCCGGGTTGAATTTTTTGAAATTCCCTTGGGAAGGTGCCCCCATCCAAAAAGAGTGAAAAATATCAAAAGTTAATCGGTCTCTGATAATAACAGGCTTCTCTATAATATGGCGTTTGATACTATCTTTTTGATTATTTTTATGTTCTGTAGCATTTTGTGCCAGAACACAAAAAGTGGAAAGTAAAAAGACAATGGTAAAAGTTATTCTCTTCATTGGTAAAAATTAGGGCGCAAATTTACAATATTTTTTTGGAATGTTGTAAGATAAGAAATATTTATCAGTGCGAGAGTTGCAAATTATTTTAATAAAGGCAATGAGGCTCTACCATGCCCAAAATAGGAGTCCTCCGCAGATGATAATCCCTGAAATGATGAGGTCAATGAGGCAAAACCCCATGATATCTTTGGCATTGAGTTTGGCGATGGCCAAGGCAGGAATGGCCCAGAAAGGTTGTATGAGGTTAGTCCAAGCATCTCCCCATGCGATGGCAATCCCCGTCAGTCCGTGGTCAACGCCCAAATTGGCGCCGGCGGCAAACATGATGGGGGCTTGTATCGCCCAGTGCCCGCCTCCTGAGGGGACAAAGATATTGAGCACGGCGGCGCAAAGGAAAGTGAGCAGGGGATAGGTGCGTGGTGTGGAAATGGCAATGCAAGCATCGCTGATAACAGTGCCAAAGCAGATGCCCGATTCCCCAATACCTGTGATGATGCCCATAATGCCTGCGTAGAATGGGAATTGCAAGATGATGCCTGCCGCTCCCGTGGCCGCTTTGGCAAAAGCACGCACGTATGCAATGGGTGTGCCATGCAGGATAATTCCAGCAAACAAGAATATCATGATGACGGTGTTTAAATCCACCGTGCCGCCACGCAGTCCGAGTTTGATGACCAGATAGCCGATGCCGATGAGGGCGATGAGCCAGCCTAACAGCCGGCTTTGCTCCATCTTTTCTGAAGGTGTGTGCGGTTCGGGCAACGTCGTATTGCCTTCCTCTGTTAACAGATTCTGATCGACAGAAACTACCGACTCCGGCTTGGGATGCATCCACACATTCACTGCAACAATGGCTATGATGACCAATAGGACGATTATCAGATTGTAGGGACTGAATATCGTTTGGCTAACGGGAATGGGAGCTGCGAGGATGCCGTTGGTCGCTTGGGTTAATGCTTCGCCGGGGGTGGCCATGGTTAATGGGATGGAACCGGATAACCCCGCGTGCCACACCACAAATCCGCTATAGGCAGAGGCAATGAGTAGTCGGTAATCCACGCCTTGGAGCTTCCGGGCAATCTCCTTGGCAAAAATAACGCCGACAATGAGACCGAATCCCCAGTTGAGCCAGCAAGCAACAGCCGAGATGGCGGTAACGAGCGCGATGGCTCCCGTAGGGCGCTTGGGTAAGCTGGCTAAAGCACTGATCCCTTTTTTTACAATGGGCGCCGCCGCCAAAGTGGAACCGCACACCAGCACCAAGGCCATCTGCATGGCAAAAGCCAGCAATCCCCATACGCCATTGCCCCAGTGTTCCACAATCTCAACGGGTGTTTGATGACACAAAGGCATGGCAATACACGCTGCCACAATGGTCAGTATGATGGCAAAAATAAAAGGCTCTGGCAGGTAGCGTTGCACCAAACGGACACAAAATCGGATGATATGCTGAAACATTATTTGTAATTAATTATAAATAAAGTAGTTGTATTTTATTACAATGCGAGGGCAAAGGTAAGAAAATATATGATTGCATATAGCTATGACCATGTCCATTATATATTTGCAAGCAGGTTTGTTGCTTGGGCAATGACAAAACGGTAGGGGAGAAGGGCATCTTCTCCGGCATAGTCCACCCCGATGCGTGGTGTATTGGTGATGGCCTTTTCAGGAATCACGAGTTGGCGGTCTTCTACCCATATAGTAGGGGAAGAGATCGATAATCCGTTATGTGATTTGTTGATGCCCAATGCCTTGGCTACTTTACCGGGACCATCAGTAAGGTTGGCGTTTAGTTTGGCTTTTCCCGTCCTGCATAGCATGAGTTCCCCGCCATGTGTGGGAAAGATTCCACGGATGAGGATAGCATCGGGAATATCTTTCCGGTTTGTAACGAAATTGAGCATATAGTGAATGCCGTAGCATTGGTAAACGTAAATTACACCTCCTTCATGGTACATCATCTCGTTGCGGAGGGTGCGCCGGCCATGGTATGCGTGTGATGCTTTGTCATCGGTGCCTTTATAGGCTTCTGTCTCTGTGATGATTCCGCCGGCAATTTGTCCGTCAATGGTGGTGAATAAATACTTCCCGAGGAGGTCTTTGGCTATAAAGACAACATCATTTTGTAGGAAATAGTTTGAAGGAAGATTCATGTTGGTATAAAAGCAAAGACGGAGCATGCTCCGTCTTTGCTTCCAGATAAGGGTATATTGTTATTCGTTTTCTTGTGCCATGTGGTTGATGAGTTCGAGTACCTTGTTTGAATAGCCCCATTCATTATCATACCATGAAATGAGTTTTACAAAATGCTCGTTCAGCATGATTCCGGCGTTGGCATCAAAAATGGAAGTTCTTTTATCCCCTACAAAATCAGAAGATACGACCATCTCTTCTGTATAACCCAAAACACCTTTGAGTTCATTTTCAGAAGCGCGTTTCATGGCCGCCTTGATTTCATCGTAAGTGGTTGCTTTTTCCAACCG
>JAEEUY010000118.1 GCA_016290715.1 Bacteroidales bacterium | reverse complement strand
CGATGTCTCCTGCATGCCAAATTTCGGCACAATCTTCAAAAAAAGAGAAGACTTTGGGATGAACATATCCGTGAGTATCAGATATTACGCCAATTTTCATTATTTGACAGCAACTGTCTCTATTTCAACAAGAACATTCATAGGCAGCGCCTTGACTGCGAAAGCAGCGCGTGCGGGTGGGTTTTCGCTATAGTATTTGGCATAAACTTCGTTCATTGGTTTGAAATTCGCCATATCACTCAACAAACAAGTGGATTTTACTACATTGGCAAAGGTATAGCCTGCTTCTTCAAGAATAGCCCCAATATTTTTCATCACTTGTTCTGTTTGTTCTTCAATCGTTTCAGGAATGGTGCCAGTGGCAGGGTTTACTGGAATTTGTCCGGAAATGTACAAGGTTCCGTTTACTTCAATAGCTTGACTGTAAGGTCCAATCGCTTTAGGTGCCTTTTCGGTGTGGATGACTTTTTTCATGATAATTTATTTTTATTGGAATTAATTTTATAGCCGGAGGTTGCAAAATATAAAATGTAAATGTAGGAAACGAAGAGCAGTGCATAAGCATATTGGGGGTTGAAAGAGTCGGAAAGTTTGCCATAAACTAAGGGGAGGACAGCGCCCCCTGCGATGGCCATTACTAATAATGCAGAACCCAGTTCGGTATGTTTCCCCAAATCGCGAATGGATAGCGGCCATATCGCAGGCCACATAATCGCGTGGGTGAAACTCAACATAATGATACAAGCGATGGAAAACATTCCTCGTGTATTGAGTGCGACACTCAGTAAAATCATGGCCAGAAAAGTTTGCATGATGAGCGCTTTGCGCTGCGATATCATTTGGGGTATCATGAGGATACTTAATAAATAGCCCACAACCAAAGCGATTAATGCATATATCCCGAAGTTTTTAGACACCACCATCGGAATATGCCAATATTCCCCATATTTCACAAGGTAATCAATAGAAATGACTTCTGCCCCCACATAAAAGAAAATGGCAAGAACACCTAACCATAAGTATGGATAGGAAAAGATGGAGGAATGCTCCGTCTCTTGATGGGTTTCTTCAGCAGTAACTTCAGGTAATTTGGCAATTTTTAAAAAGATGACCAAAAGGATGAATACGGCTGTGATAATAGTGTATGGGAAAATGATTTTTTCTGATAAGTCTTGCAATAAATAATCTCGAATGGCCATTCCTTCAGAGCTTTGAAGAAGTTCGATTTCTTCTTCCATTCCTGAGAACAGGGCGGTATAGATGGCAAAAATACCAATCATTCCTGCCACTTTATTGCAGATTCCCATGAGGCTTATGCGCCTTGCCGCTGTTTCAATTGGTCCCAATATGGTCGCATATGGGTTAGAGGCGGTTTGCAAAATGGAAAGTCCGATACCTTGTACGAATAGTCCGCACAAGAAAAAGAGAAATCTTCTACTCATCGCCGCCGGTACAAATAGAATGGAGCCTATGGCCATTGTGATCAAACCAATCATCATGCCATTGGTATATCCCACTTTTTTGATTAGCCATGAGGATGGAATGGCGGTAACAAAATAGGAAATGTAAAAAGCAAACGGGACAAATGATGCTTGAAAGGTAGTTAGTTCACAGGTGGTTTGCAAAAACGGCATCAAAATACTGTTAAGCCAAGTAACAAACCCAAAAACAAAAAACAATGAACCAATGACAAAAAGACTAAATGCGTATTTTTTATTTTGTTCCATACAAAATGTTTTTTTCTAAACGCGCAAAAGTACTAAAAAAGTTGCTTGAGTCAGATTGAGAATTAATTTAAAAAAATTATCCTCATCGGCAGAATTAAATCAATGAGTATTTAACGTTGCAATCGTTTTGTTGTACTCTAATCCATCAAACAAGTCTATACCAATGGCGGCAACCTCAGCGGCAGTGCTCCATGTAAAATCTTCATTTCGAAGTGAGATCCAAGCAATTGTTCGCCGTCGAGATAGACATCAATGAGGTCCTTACTGCTGACTTCCACTTCGCGGGCTTGTCGGTAAATAACCTTTCCCTTGCCAAGCTTGCTTCCGATGTGCTCGCCTTTGCGATAGAGGGGGATTAGCATCAGGAGTCTCAACAGACTCATGGCGCGGAAGAGGCATACTTCGATGAGACCATCGTCAACCTTAGCATTGGGAGCACAGTTGAATTCGCCGCCTACGCGCCGGCCATTGGCGATGGTGCAGAGCACCATATAACCAATAGAGATACGTTCGCCATCAACAGTCACCTTGATGCGATTGAAGCGGCTGGTGAGGATGGCATTCGCCACGCCTCTTGTATAAGCTTGATGGGCTGACTTTCCTTTGGCGACGAGTTCATTGGCTCGTGATGCCACCCTTGAGTTGAAGCCTATATTGCACACGTTCAGACAGTAACTGTCGTTTACCTTGATAATATCGACAGGGGTTACGGTGCCCGCCAGCATATCTTTCACACTGCGAAAGTTGCGGCCAGGAAAGTTGATAGGAATGTCTTGTGTGGTTCCACCAATGTATAGGATAGCCATCGTTTTGGCCCCTTGCTTGATTTCTTGCTTGATTGTTTCAGAGAAACCGACCAAACCCGAGGCTACGCCGTTGATGATGCCGTTGCCTCCGCACGCTACGAAGCAGACCTCCTCTTCGGGATGCAGGTCACAGTAAAGTCGTACATAGCGTGTTGCGTCTCCCTCACCTATAGTGGTGTAAATCTCATAAGGGTGAGAAATCTCTTTCAGTTGGTCGTATAGTTCCTGATATTGCGGTATTTTGTCTGCCCGCCCGTTGATAATGTATATGTATTTCATCGTTTTTATCTTTACACCATTATACTCATAATTGTAATGTCATCGTTTTGCGCATTACCGTTAGTGAAAGCAAGTACCGAGCGGTAAATCTGCTCCACGGCGGCTTTGTTGTCCAGATTGCGGTCTATTCGACCAGCTTCCTGCAATAGGCGCTCGTTGCCGTACTGTTCCAATGCTGCGTTTTCCGCCTCGGTTACGCCGTCGGTGTAGGCGATGAGGCGCGTGCCGGGCTTCAAGTCAAGGCTTTCGGCCTCATAGGGGAAGTCCTCGAAGAGACCAACGGCAAGGTTGCTCTTCACCTCGAGGAAATATGGCTCTCCATCGGGAGGCAGAACAACCAGAGGATTGTGCCCCGCATTGCAGAAGTCCATTCGCAGTGTCTTCAGGTTGATGCGTGCGACGAAGAGGGTAACAAACATATTTCTGCTGTTGCTCTCAGCGACGTTGTCGTTAATACGACTCAGCGCCTCGTGCAGCGGCAGGTCGAGGCTGGCCATGAAGTGGAGCGTAGCCCTTGTGATGGCCATCATCAGTGAGGCTGGAACGCCTTTACCACTCACATCGCCGATAGCGAAGTGGAGATAATTCCCCATTCGCATGAAGTCGTATAGGTCACCACCCACCTCGCGGGCGGGGGTTAGTAGGGCATGTATTCGAGAAGGAAAGTTGGTGCTAAGCATCCCCATCTGAATGGCTCGCGCTACGTTCAACTCCGACTCCATGCGCTCGTTGTCGCTTTTGGTTTTCTTAAGCTGGTCTATATAGTCGGTAATGGAATTTTGCATATAGAGGAAGCTGTCATGCAGCCTTCGCATTTCGTCTTGGCTCTTGATTTCTGGCAATTGGGCTTTGAAGTTGCCTTTGGCCATGTTTAGCGCCGATACAGAGAGTTCGGTGATAGGACGAGTCATTCGGCGTATTTCGCGCCGGCAGACGAAGAAGAGGATGAGGAGTCCGACGATGCCGATGAGAGTCGCAAAGAGCGCAATATCGCCTACGGATGTGATTTCTCCTTCTATCAAGCGTCGGGTAACTTCTCCCACCACTAAAATGGAGAGCAAGAAGATGACCGATACAATGCCGATAATTCTCCAACTTAACCGATTCGAAAAAGATCTGTTGTTCATTGTCTGATTTATTTATTTATACTATTGCTTTCACTTTGAATCTTAATTCCTATTAAATTTTATCTGCAAAGTTACAAAAAATAGAACTTGGTGCTTGAGAATTTAATTTTTTTGAGGCCTATTGTTTAATTTAACTGGATGAGAGTTAAGTCGTTTTGAGATATTTTGTTAATCAATTGATTTTTAGTTATATATTCCCTGATTGATTTATTGATATTTTCAATGGCGCTTTTCTGACACGACGAATAGGAATCAGGATATCTTTTACATTGAATTTATATAAGAAAAAATACTAATTTTGCACTTTAATTTTAATTATGAGGAAACAGTTTTTAATATGTTTGGTTTTGTGTTTCTCCTGTTTGTGGGGAGTGGCAAACGTTGGGATTTTAAACGATTCCCCCAAAAAAGACCCGAAACCGACACGGCCGCGTAGGGAAACTCCTTATCACTCTGAATTTGGCAAGAGAGTTGCATTGGGAGTTTTGTTCGGAACGGGTATGGATTGGCTTGCTCCAAAAGTTGATTCTATGCATAATGCAGGAGTGGTTATGAATGTGAAATATGGTGTTCCTGTGGATGTCAATTTTACAACAAAGAATAATTACTATTTTTCGTTGGGCGTTTTTGTCAACCATTCTGGTGGAAAATTGAAATTTAATACCTTTATTGAGGATTCTTTGCAAACAAATGCAACTGAAAGAAAGTACCGTGCCATTTACCTTACTATTCCAACGGGAATTAAACTGAAAACCCCTAGTCTGAATAATTTTGTCATTGCGGCAAACTTTGGCCTATACCATAGTTTTCGCTTGAGTGCCCATTACTCCGATAAATATATTTCACATGACGGCACGGAAGTTAAAAGCGAAAAACATACTTATAATAAGGGAGTCGCATTGTTCAGAGAATCAGCCTATATCGGTCTGGGGCTGGAATATGTGGTGAAAAATGATTTTAGAGTCTATTTCTACGCGAATTATTCTCAAGGAATTCTCAATTTTTTTTCGCCAAATAATAGTGCAAATTTGGTAAATGGGTCGAAAGATAGGGCTTTAATGAATAGCGTCGAATTTCTAATAGGTATTACGTTCTAAAATTGCAATCATGAAAATTATTTGTATCGGACGAAATTATCTTCCTCATATACAAGAGTTAGGACATCAAGTGCCGAAAGAACCAAGTTTTTTCATGAAACCAGAAACTGCCATGATTTTGCGCAATCGCCCATTTTTTCTTCCCGATTTTTCGCAGCAAGTAGAGTATGAAGTTGAGTTATTGGTTAGAATTGATAAGGTTGGGAAGTGCATTCAGGAAAAATTTGCCCATACTTATTACCATGAGATTGGCTTGGGAATAGATTTTACAGCGAGGGATTTGCAAAAAAAATGTATCGAAAATGGGAATCCATGGGAGATTGCCAAAGCTTTTGACGGCTCTGCTGTTATTAGTGAATTTATTGATAAACAACAATTTAATGATGTGGCCAATATCCATTTTCATTTAGATTTGAATGGGAAAACTGTGCAAATGGGGAATAGTGCCGATATGCTCTTCTCTATAGATCAAATTATTGCATACGTTTCGCAATTTGTTACCTTAAAAATTGGGGATATTATTTTCACAGGAACTCCTAAAGGAGTGGGAAAAGTCTCTATTAATGATGTATTGGAGGGATGGATTGAGGAGCAAAAAATGTTGAATTTTAGAATTAAGTAGATAATCAAATTAATATTTAAAAGTATCAAAACTATGAAATTAAAAATCAGATTGATTGTAATGAACTTCCTGCAGTATGCTGTTTGGGGGGCTTATTTGACCTGTATGGGCAAGTATTTGGGAAAATGTGATTTGGGTTCCAACATTGGTATGTTTTATGCTATGCAAGGAATCGTTTCTCTATTTATGCCTGCTTTGATGGGTATTGTGGCTGACCGTTGGATACAAGCCCAAAAAACGCTTGGACTTTGTCATATTTTGGCAGGGGCTGCCATGATTGCCGCTTGTATGTATGGTGTTGCTAACCCTACTCCGAATTATGGTGTGCTCATGGGAATCTATTCTATTAGTGTGGCTTTCTATATGCCCACTATAGCACTTTCTAACTCTGTTGCATACAATGCTTTGGAAAAAGGCGGGATGGACACAGTGAAGGATTTTCCGCCTATCCGTGTTTTTGGCACCATCGGTTTTATTTGCGCCATGTGGGCAGTTGATTTGATACATCTGTCAGATACTTTTTTGGCTAATTGTTTGAGCAATCCTGCCGATTTCTTATGGGCACAGCATGATTCGGGAGCATTGGTTCAGGTATCTAACACTCCATTTCAGTTTTTGTTGAGTGGTATCTTGGGTATTATATTGGGGGTTTACTCATTTACGCTTACTCCTTGTGAAATCAATAAGGATCAAGGGAAGAAGTCGTTTGTTGAAGCTCTTGGTTTACAGGCATTTTCTCTTTTCAAACAAAAGAAAATGGCTATCTTCTTTATATTTTCTATGTTGTTGGGTGCCGCTTTGCAAATCACTAATGGTTTTGCCACTCCATTTATCTCCTCTTTTGCTGCAGATCCTGCTTTCGCTGATACGTTTGGCGTTAAGTATTCTGTTATTATTTATTCTATTTCACAAATTGCTGAGACTCTCTGCATATTGTTGATTCCTTTCTTTTTGCGTCGTTTTGGCATTAAAAAAGTAATGTTAATGGCAATGATTGCATGGTTCTTCCGTTTCGGTTTGTTTGGAATCGGGAATACAGGTTCTATGGTATGGGCTATCATTCTTTCCATGATTGTTTATGGATTTGCTTTTGATTTTTATAATATTTCCGGTTCTCTTTTTGTGAATCAGGAAACCGATCCTGAAATCAGGTCTTCTGCACAGGGATTATTTATGATGATGACGAACGGTTTCGGCGCTACTATCGGCACGTTGTGTGCGCAAGCAGTAGTGAACAGATTTTGTGCATGGAATGCTGATGGCTTGCTCGTGGGAATTGAAGGAACAGGCGGCTGGCCAACAGTATGGTTTATTTTTGCTGCCTATGCATTAGTGGTTGCCATCCTATTTGCGATTTGTTTCAAATATAAACACGAGCCGGAAAAACTTAAACAAGTTGAATAGTTTTTTTTGATAGTGTAAAAATATAGAATAGGGGAGATGTCAGTTAATCCTATTATAGAAGAATCATGGAAGCGCGAATTGGCCGAACAGTTCGCGTCTCCTTATTTTGAACAACTGAAAAGTTTTTTACTGGAAGAAAAAAAGCATTTTGTCGTATTTCCTCCCGGACGACTGATTTTTAATGCTTTTAATCTGACTCCTTTTGATAAGGTGAAAGTGGTTATCATAGGTCAGGACCCGTATCATGGGGAGGGACAAGCGCATGGGTTATGCTTTTCTGTACTGCCAGGAGTGCCGTTCCCTAAATCGTTGATTAATATTTTTCAGGAATTGAATAGTGATTTGGGAATAGATGTGCCAAAAAATGGCAATTTGGACAAGTGGGCACAACAAGGTGTGCTGATGTTGAATGCTACCTTAACTGTGCGTGCCCATCAGGCGGGTTCGCATCAAAATCACGGGTGGGAATTGTTTACAGATGCCGTTATCAAAAAGCTTTCTGATAAAAAGGAACACCTTGTTTTTTTGTTGTGGGGGGCATACGCGCAAGCAAAATCAGCGCTTATAGATGAAACGAAGCATTGTATATTGATGGCGGCACACCCTTCTCCGTTGTCCGCCTATCGAGGCTTTTTTGGCTGCCGGCATTTTTCGTTAACAAATCAATATTTGCAAAAAACAGGACAAGAGCCTATTGATTGGAGTTTGTCATAAAAGAATTGGAATGGAAGAGATACTTGATTTTTTAGATCTATTAATGCGGAACAATAACCGTGAATGGTTTTGGGAACACAAGTCGGAGTATGATGCCATTCAACAAAAATTTAATGTTTTTACAGAAGAATTGATAAAAGCTGTAGGGGCTTTTGATGCTTCTATTGCAAATTTGAAAGTGAAAGATTGTACGTATCGCATATACAAGGATTTGAGATTCTCTAAAGATAAAATACCTTATAAAACGCACATGGGAGCCTATTTATGTCCTCATGGCAAAAAATCAGGGTTTGCAGGATATTATTTCCATCTTGAACCTGCTGAAGCAGAATATATTGGAAGGAATCTCTTGGCGGCAGGCTTGTATAATCCTACGCCAGCATTTTTGCGTGAGGCAAGAAAAAGGATTGCTGAAAATGGAGGGGAGTTTATTGAGGCATTAGAAAAATCACCCCATCTTACTTTGGAAGAAAATGCAAAATTATCACGAGTCCCTAATGGGTATCCACAAAACCATCCTATGGCTGAATACTTGAAATTGAAAGATTATTCCATTACGATGACACTTCCTCCAGAACTGTTGTTTGGGAATAGACTAGTCCAAAATGTAGCAGAGTATTTTCGTGAGGCGATGCCGTTCAACCATTATTTGAATAGTATTGGAGAAGAATTGTTATTCTATTAATTAAAAACCACTTATGGGAATCATCATCCGACAAAGTATTAAAGGAACCATTGCCAATTATATTGGGGTGGCTGTGGGTTTTATTACCACTTTCTTTGTCCTGACCAATTACCTTACTCCGGAAGAAATTGGACTTACCAGAGTGCTGGTGGATGCGGCAACTATTTTTACCTCTTTAGCACTTTTGGGAACAGGATCTTCTACTTTGCGGTTTTATCCTTTTTTTAAAAGTGAAGATAATCAAAACAACGGACTCTTTTTTTGGACATTAATTATTCCATTTGTCGGATTTTTGTTGTTTTTGGCTTGCTTTTTTATTTTCAAGGGGGTGATAATTAATACTTTTCAAGATAAATCACAACTTTTTGTCGATTATGTGTATTTTATCTTGCCGCTATCCTTCTTCATGTTGTATATTTCTGTATTTGAAGTAAATGCTACGATTTTAACACGGATAGCGGTTCCTAAATTTATTAGAGAGGTGGTTATTCGCGTAATGCTGTTGTTTGGTTACGTTCTTTTTGGTTTTAAAGTTATTAATCTGGATGGACTGGTAATTTTCTTATGTGCGACTTATGGACTTGCAGCATTACTCAATGTGTTTTATTTGGTTTTTACACAGAAAGTATCTTTTAGACCTCAATTGGGTTTTATTACCAAGTCTTTGGTGAAAGAATTTTCTCTTTATACATTGTTTTTGATTACTGCGGCATTGATATCCAGCGTGATGCCGACTATAAGCAGTTTTTTTATTAGTGCCAAAATGGGTTTGATGTACACAGGTATTTTTGCCGTTGCAAACTATATTGCAACGGTGATAGAGATTCCCTATCGTTCGCTTTCAGCTGCTGTACAGCCGCGTATTTCATTGGCAATCAAAGAAAATAATGTAGAAGGAGCAAATTTACTATGCCAAAAAGTTTCATTGCATCAATTTTTAGCTGGGAGTTTTATCTTTTTATTGATTTGGATTAATATTGATTTGTTATTCCAAATCTTACCGAATGGGGATCAATATGTTGTGGGGAAATATGTGGTGTTTATTTTATCAATGCAGCGATTGGGCAATGCCTCATTTGGTATCGGCGCATCGGCATTGGCTTATACAAGATAT
>JAEEUY010000117.1 GCA_016290715.1 Bacteroidales bacterium | reverse complement strand
TGAATTTTATTTAATGCTTAGATGAATTATTGGTGATAATGCTGCCACTTCCACTCTGTTTAATATCTTTCACATTTAACTGTATGGAAGTTACATTATTCCACGTGTTTTCCTCCACATGATACAACATGTCAAAATAGTTACCCGAACTGATAATGCCGAAATTTTCCTTTTGGTTAAAGGCGATTGCATCAATTGGGCGGCAACTTTTTTCCCGATAGCACACGCGCATTTTGATATGCTTCTCCCCTACTATTCTGCCATTCCCTTCTTCCACCAAATTACGGGACAAAAATACGGGGGACATATTTCCTGGTCCAAATGGAGCGAACTTTTTCAAATGCTCCATGAATTTGGAAGTGATATCGGTTAGATCCAAAACCATATCCACATCTATCTCAGGAATAAAGGCATTTTCATCCTGTATGTTTTCCGAGACAAACTTTTCAAATTCTTCAATAAAGGTCTGCAAATTCTCCTCTTTTAAAGAGAGCCCTGCGGCATAGTTATGGCCTCCAAAATGTTCGAGAAGATGTGCGCAATGGTCAATACCATTGTAGATATTAAATTCTTTGATAGAACGGGCAGAACCTGTAACCAGTCCATCCGATGATTTTGTTAAGATGATGGTCGGACGGTAAAATTCTTCCACGATACGAGAGGCAACAATTCCGATAATCCCCTTATTCCAATTGGGATTATAAAGCACGATACTCTTTCTGTCGCGATACTCATCATTGGACAAAATCTCATTAATCGCCTCACTTGTCGCTTTTTTGTCCAATTCACGGCGGGTATCGTTATGACTATTGATATTGCTGCCTATTTCCATTGACTTGTCTTCATCGTCGCAAATCAGCAGTTTAACTGATTCCCTGCCCGTATTAATACGTCCTGCGGCATTGATACGAGGCCCCACGTTAAACACAAGGTCTGTGATAGAGATAACCCTATTGAAAATGGTATTCTCTGTCGGTGGATAGTGTATTTTTATACCCGATTGTTCAATAATGGACTTGATTCCCACGCGAGGAAACCGGTTGATAATGATTAATCCGAAATAGGCCAATATTCTATTTTCTCCCGTAATAGCCACAATATCCGAGGCAATACTGATAGCCACCAGATCCAAACGCGACAACCAAAGCTGGTCAGGAAGATTAAATTTTTTGCAATAACCTTGAATCAATTTAAATCCTACTCCACAACCTGACAACTCTTTATAAGGGTATGGGCAATCATCACATTTGGGGTCCAGAACGGCTACTGCAGCAGGTTTTTCCTCACCTTGCAGATGATGATCACAAATAATCACATCAATTCCATAACTATTTGCCAACGCCACCTTGTCATTTGCTTTGATTCCGCAATCCAAAGAGATGAGTAACTTGAAATCGTTGGCATAACAATACTCTACTCCTTGGTCGGAGATACCATAGCCCTCCAGATATCTGTCAGGAATGTAATACTCAATGTATTTTCGGTAATCTGAACCGATAATTTCTTGCAAAAACGAATACACCAAAGCAACTGCCGAAGTACCATCCACATCGTAATCACCATACACTAAAATCTTCTCATTTTCCATAATTGCTCTTGACAGACGATCAACCGCTTTGTCCATATCCTTCATCAGGAAAGGATCATGCAATTTAGATATATCCGGATTAAAAAACAGCTCCGCATCTTCTACCGTTTTAATGCCACGGCTGATCAATAAAGAAGCTAACGGCTTTTCTATTGATAAACGTTCACTTAATTCATCGACTTCTCGTTGATTAGGAGCAGTATTGAGTATCCAACGTTTTTCCATTGTACTATTTACCTTAAAATAAGAATTTGCAAAGATAGTAATTTTTTTGTTATTGTTATTTTTTTATAAAATTTTTATCATAAAAAATTTTTCACTGCACAAAATGCCACAGAATAATTGTATCAAACTGATAATTAGATGTATATATAATGCTTTTCTGAATGGATTTTCCCTATAATTCTATAAATGATAGCCCACATTGCAACACCCCCTGTACTGTATAGAATATGGCGGTTCCAATGCATTTATCCGACGGACATAAAAAGGGGAAGCTATATCACATTAACCTCTGGTTCAAGCCAAATTCCTGTCAATGAATACACTTTCTGTTGAACTGCAGCATAAAAGTTACAGATTTCTCTTCCCGTAGCGCCTTCATAGTTCACGATCACCAAAGCCTGAAGCGGCCAAACGCCCACATTCCCCTCACGCCAACCCTTTAATCCAGCCAAGTCAATCAATTGACCAGCAGCTAATTTAACATGGGAATCATCAACAGGATAGGACACTATTTTCGGGAATTTCGCAGACAATTCTGTCAATACTGCATGCGGGACAATGGGATTTTTAAAAAAACTACCCGCACAGCCATACTTGCGAATATCTGGCAGTTTGCTATTGCGAACTGCAATAACCGCATCAGCAACACTTGACAAAGTCAATGGGACATTGCTCTTTTCCAGTTCACGCTGCAATCCCTGGTAACTCAGGTTAAACTTAGGAATCCTGCTTAATTTAAAGCGGACATGGGTAATAATGGCATCATTTTTGAGGATGGTTTTGAAAACAGACTGTCGGTATCCGAAATCACATTCCGAACGGGCAAATGCAAAGGGGGTTCGGGTTGATATGCGAATACCCCTAACCGAATCAATCACATCTTTCACTTCCGCCCCGTAGGCACCAATATTTTGCACGGGGGCGCTTCCCACCAACCCCGGGATTCCAATCAGATTTTCAACACCATAATACTGATTTCCAATACAATAATCAACAAAATCAGCCCATTCCACTCCCGCTGAAACATCCAAAACCACACAATCATCAGAAGCATCCACCAACTCAATCCCTTTTGTCATCATTTTAACGACAGTGCCCTCGAATGGACGGGTAAAAAGGATGTTGCTCCCGCCGCCGATAATCAAGTAATTGTCATCAAAGAAATTCTTTTCAAAGAGTATGTCCATTTCACTATCATTCTCAATTTCGACAAACTGGTTACACAAAACATCAATCTTGAAAGTGTTATAATTGAGAAGTGAAAAGTGTTCATGGATGCGCATAAACCATTCGTTTTAAAACAAATGGAGGCAATCATCATTACCTCCATCAATACTATGCAGGGGAAGAGAGATTCGAACTCCCATCAATGGTTTTGGAGACCACTATTCTGCCCTTAAACTATTCCCCTAAAAAGCAACGGTTGGCAAAACCAACCGCTGCAAACCATCTATTTAGAATTAATCTAAAATTTCAGTTACCTGACCTGAACCAACGGTTCTACCACCTTCACGGATAGCGAATTGAAGGTTCATGTTGATAGCGATTTCTGATAACAATTTAACAGTAATCGTCAAGTTATCACCAGGCATTACCATTTCTACGCCGTCTGGCAAATGGATTTCACCAGTAACGTCGGTAGTACGGAAATAGAATTGAGGACGGTAGTTGTTTTTGAATGGAGTGTGACGACCACCTTCTTCTTTCTTCAAGATATAAACTTGAGCCTTGAATTCTTTGTGAGGTTTAATTGAACCCGGTTTCGCGATAACCATACCACGACGGATTTCATCTTTATCAATACCACGGAGCAACAAACCTACGTTATCACCAGCTTCACCCGTATCAAGGATCTTACGGAACATTTCAACACCAGTAACAGTAGATTTCAATTTTTCTGCACCCATACCGATGATATCAACTGGATCACCCGTATTGATAATACCTGTTTCAATTCTACCGGTAGCAACAGTGCCACGGCCAGTGATTGAGAACACGTCTTCGATAGGCATCAAGAAATCTTTATCTTTGCTACGTTGTGGAAGTGGAATCCATTCATCAACAGCGTTCATCAATTCAACAACGGTTTCAACCCATTTTGGTTCGCCGTTCAATGCACCCAGTGCAGAACCTTTGATAACCGGAGTGTTGTCGCCATCGAAACCGTAGAAACTTAATAATTCACGGATATCCATTTCAACCAATTCCAATAATTCAGGGTCATCAACCATATCCACTTTATTCAAGAATACAACCATTCTTGGCACACCAACTTGTTTTGCCAAAAGGATGTGTTCACGAGTTTGAGGCATTGCACCATCGGTAGCAGCTACAACGAGGATAGCACCATCCATTTGGGCAGCACCCGTTACCATGTTCTTAATATAGTCAGCGTGACCCGGACAGTCTACGTGTGCATAGTGACGTTTTTCAGTAGAATATTCAACGTGAGCCGTATTAATAGTAATACCACGTTCTTTTTCTTCTGGAGCGTTATCGATAGCATCGAAGCTCTTAATTTCACACAAACCTTTTTCAGACAATACTCTGGTGATTGCAGCTGTCAAGGTTGTTTTACCGTGGTCGATGTGACCAATAGTACCCACATTTACGTGAGGTTTCGAACGATCATAATGTTCTTTTGCCATTGTTTATAAAATTTAATGCGTTAATAATAAATTTTCATTTAAAAAAATTCGAGCTATTGGCGAGAGTTGAACTCGCGACCCCTTCCTTACCAAGGAAGTGCTCTACCACTGAGCTACAACAGCTTATTTCTATTCGCAAACCACGCTCGTTTACGTTTAGCGGCTGCAAAAATACACTTATTTTTTTAATACACAATCACCTGCAGCCATTTTTTTTATTTTTTTATTTAATTGTTTAATAATCAGAAAAATAATATCAGTAAAAAAAAACAATATGGGATATTAATCCTTTAAAATCAAGAGGGACTGATTCTTGAATGAGAACTATTTTTTCAATTCCTACTTTCCATTTTCAATTTTACGAACCTATCAATGCCCTTTATTTGACGAAAATAAACATCCTCTGAAATATTGCTTGACAACACTATCTCACCTGATCTTCTCCAATAATGACTGTCTTTCCCGTTAACGGACACTTCTATAAAGAATAATGAAAAGACTGTAGGTACAGCGGACTATTATGCAGTTTTAGGCTGTTTCTTCCTGGCTTTCGCCATACTCAAAAAGCTAATAATCAACACTATTGAGAATAGCAAACCACGGAGACACTCCATAGCCAACATCATCGCCGCTAAAAAACCGGCATAAACAACAATACCGATCAGCAAGCCCCATAAGAAATTATGACAACGCAAGCTATCCGCAATAATTTTATAAATCACGAAACCGATAATAATGAGTTGGAAAATCAGCAAAACCCATGCTGAAAGATATGGATTGATGTAATAGCTGATACCGTATGCTGCCACCCCTGCAAGCGCAATAAACAAAGCCACTTTCCACTCTTTCCATTTCTTTCCTTCTATCATCTTCGCTTCAACAGATAATTGCGCGGCAACCTGCATGGCTCCACATACTATACTATAGATAACATGTAACAGCAAAAGAATATTGACAATAATAACACCTAGACTCAACTTTAAGGTATGACCGTCGGCAAAAACAATAGGCGAATACTGGCAAAACCAGCCAATACAAGGTTTCATCGCCCGAGGAGTGGTGGCAAATTTAACGTAAGTCATCGGCAAACCATCTTGAAAACAATAATAGTAGATGGCGACCAACGCCACAAACAACAGCGTATATAAAACCGGATAATACTGGGATTTCCCCCTATAACGAATAAAATAGTTGAAAACTGCCATGGTCTCCACCACAACAAAAATAATAATCAACTGTGTTAAAATTCCCAAACCAAGCGGATTCCCATGATGCAAATTCAATAAATCAGGAATATTGGTAAATGGCATCCCCGCATGCAAATACTGCACTAAATTCATAACTCTATGCTTTTTTAAATGGATTGCAAAATTAATATTTTTTTCCGAATAGTATATCGTCTCGTTTTATTTTATTAAAAATTGTACTTTTGCCTTGCTTTTTTTACCATAAAAATAATCAATTGTAATGGCTGAAATATCTAAAACACAAGAGAAAATAAAAAAAATACTTGCACTGATAGAAAACAAAAAGATCATAATTGTCGGTTTTGGACGCGAAGGGGTTTCCACTTACCAGTTCATACGGAAATATTTCCCGGAAATGCCCTTGACCATCTCAGATAAAAGCGAAAAAATCAACACAGACAACCTGCATGAAGATCCTCACCTTAAACTCATTGCAGGTGAAAAATACGACCAAAATCTAAACAACTACGACTACATCATCAAATCACCGGGGGTAAACCTCAATGACATCAACTATTTCATCCCCCGCGAAAAGTTCATCTCCCAAGCAGAACTTTTCCTGATGGCCTTTGGGGACCAGACAATCGGGGTGACGGGGACCAAGGGAAAAAGCACCACCTCCTCCCTGATTTATCATATTATATATAATAGTCAGCAGAACGCCGTCCTCGTCGGGAATATCGGGATTCCATTCTTCGATATGCTGGATAAAATCAATGACGAGACAGTCATCGTTGCCGAATTATCCGCCCACCAGCTGGAATATGCAAACCATTCTCCCCACATCGCCATCCTGCTCAATATTTATCAGGAGCACCTCGACCATTTCAACACCTTCAATCGCTACCAGTTAGCAAAATTGAACATCACAGACTATCAGTCAGAACAAGACATACTGATTTATAATTTTGATGACCGGTACATTCCCGGGCTCATTGAAAGTCATAAGCTGATACGGCGTTTTATCCCTTTCAGCTCCCAAAGCACAT
>JAEEUY010000116.1 GCA_016290715.1 Bacteroidales bacterium | reverse complement strand
GTTTCTACGACCCCATTGAACAAGAGGGGGAATGGCATAATAACTACGACTATAGCAATTATCATACACAATCAACTCACACAGAATCAAATGGGTGCGCTTCCGCTGGCGGATTAGACGACCGTTTTGACCTTATTTTAGTTTCAAATTATATCAACTATGGCTTGAGAAAGGTTCAATGCTTAAGAGATACCTACCATGCCTTGGGACAAGATGGCAATCATTTTAATGGGAATATCAACAGTTCTAATTCGGCAGTGCCAAGTTATATAGCCGATGCACTCTACAATATGTCCGACCATCTGCCTGTCATTATGGATTATCGCATAGATGCCACAGTAGGTATCGCAGAGCAGGCCGACGACAAATTTCCCATCACTTTTGCAAATCCCATCAATGACCATTTAAATATCTCCACAAATCTTTTGAAAGATGATATCCTTACTTTTGATTTGTATTCAATTGATGGCAAATTATTAAATCAATGGGTGGAAAGCGTACCTGCGGGGGCTCATCGACTCACTTTCAAATTTCCCTATACGCCTGCCCTCTATATTGTTCGCGTAATGGATTCTCAAAAAAGAACTTCCAGCTATAAGATCATAAAATATTAGTTTACAACGCATTACTCATCATGAACTTCCAATTGCACTCTTCATTTGCTCCATCTGGCGACCAGCCCTCCGCCATCAAACAACTTGTTGAAGGGCTCCAAAGGGGCGAACAAGCCCAAACTTTATTGGGTGTTACCGGCTCCGGAAAAACTTTTACCATTGCCAACGTGCTGGCGGAAACCAACCGCCCTGCCCTGATTCTCAGTCATAACAAAACCTTGGCAGCACAACTGTATAGTGAATTCAAGCAGTTTTTTCCGGAAAATGCGGTTGAATATTTTGTTTCCTATTACGATTACTACCAACCGGAAGCCTACCTGCCTGTAAGCAACACCTACATTGAAAAGGATTTGTCAATTAACCAAGAGATTGAGAAATTGCGTTTGCGAGCAACAAGCGCCCTGTTATCCGGTCGCCGCGATGTAATTGTTGTCGCTTCTGTATCATGCATTTACGGCATAGGGAATCCGGATGACTTTGCCAAGAATGTCATCAACATACACAAAGGAATGACCATTGACCGCAACCAATTGTTATTAGCCTTTGTCAGTAGCTTGTACTCACGCACCGAATTGGACTTGGAACCCGCCAAATTTCGGGTTAAGGGAGATACGGTTGATATATTTCCGCCTTACAACGACAATGCTTTCCGTATTGTTTTTTGGGATAATGAAATAGAAAATATTTTTGAAATTGAGGCGACAAGCGGAGCCAAAATAGGCCCCATCGAACAATTAACCATTTATCCGGCAAGCATTTTTATTACTTCACAACAATCTATGAATGAGGCTATTGAGCAAATTCAATTAGATTTAGGTGAACAAATTGAATATTTCAAGTCCATCGGCAAACACCTTGAGGCGAAACGCTTGGAAGATCGTGTCACGTATGATGTGGAGATGATGAAAGAGTTGGGTTATTGTTCGGGAATTGAAAACTACTCCCGATACTTTGACAAGCGGAAGCCAGGAGACCGTCCATTCTGCATTTTGGATTTTTTCCCCGATGATTTTCTTTTGGTAATTGACGAAAGCCATGTAACCGTATCCCAAATTAGCGCGATGTACGGCGGCGACCGCTCCCGAAAGCAGAATTTGGTGGATTATGGTTTTCGCCTGCCAGCGGCGTTAGACAACCGCCCCCTCCGATTCAATGAATTTGAAGAACTTACGGGACAAACCATCTACATGAGTGCCACCCCTGCGCAATACGAATTGGAACGTTCGGGCGGAGTGATTGTGGAACAAGTTGTACGCCCTACCGGACTGCTGGACCCCATTATAGAGGTACGACCCGCCACCAATCAGGTGGATGATTTATTGGAAGAAATTGAAATCACCGTCGGCAAAAGTGAACGCGTCTTGGTTACCACCCTTACCAAACGAATGGCAGAGGAACTCACCACCTATCTGCTACGCATCGGCATTAAAACACAATATATTCATTCAGATGTAGATACTTTGGAACGGGTGGAGATTTTACAAGATTTACGCGCCGGAGCCATCGATGTATTGGTTGGCGTGAATTTGCTCCGCGAAGGACTTGATCTCCCCGAAGTCTCATTAGTGGCCATTATGGATGCCGATAAAGAAGGATTCCTCCGCAGTGAACGCTCCTTAACCCAGACTGCAGGCCGTGCCGCACGCCATATCAACGGTCGTGTCATTTTCTATGCCAACACCATCACCCAGTCGATGCAAGCAACAATGGACGAAACCGCCCGCCGTCGTGCAAAACAAATGGCTTATAATGAAGACCATCACATCACCCCGCGTAGTGTGTCCCGTTCCGATGTTACCAACCTTCCTACAGAACGATCCCCACTAAAAAATACAGAATACAATCTTACTACCGGAAAATCTAAAATAGCTGCCGAACCTGAAAGCAAATACCTCAACAAAGAAGAACTTCAAAACCGGGTTAAACAACTTCGCAAAAAAATGGAAAAAGCCGCAAAAGACCTTGACTTTGTCCTCGCAGCCGAACTTCGAGATTCCCTCTTGGAATCAGAAAGACTGCTGAAAGAATACGACAAATAACCATTTTTTAACAATAATCTGAAAAAAATCAAGTTATCATCATAAAATCAGCCCAACATGAAATTTAGATTTCTTCTTATTTTTATCCTTTCTTTTTCCGTCTCATTCGCACAAACGACTATAAATCAAACTGATAGTAAAGGAAAGAAACAAGGATTCTGGAAAAAATACAACGACAAAGGAGTATTGTTGTACGAAGGAAACTTCAAAAGCGATGTTCCTGTCGGCGAATTCAAATACTACCATGCAAATGGGAAACTGAAGAGCACTACCCTTTTTATTCAGGGAGTACACAAAGTTTATACCACGATATACCACGAAAATGGAGTAAAAGCAGCAGAAGGGATTTTTATTGACCAGCAAAAAGACAGCATTTGGAACTATTATAATGACAATTCCACACTAATCAATACCGAAAGCTATAAAAAAGGAATGAAAGACGGCATTTGGCGCACTTTCTCAGCCCAAACCGGCATCCTTTTGGAAGAGGAGAACTATCGCGATGACCAATTAAACGGGACTAAAAGTAGTTTTTTCACCAATGGCAACCTAAACACCAAAATTGAATATATCAATGGGAAAATGAACGGAGCTGCCGAGTCATATTATCCGGATAAAACGATAGCCTCGCGCGGGTTATACCATCAGAATTCACGGCAAGGAAATTGGGACTTCTATGATCAGACGGGACGAATCCGCAAATCGACGGAGTACAATCACTCACGCGAATTGAAGCATTATCTCTATTTATATGTAGGGAATAATGGACAAAAAGTGAATCAGGATTTGGTGGCCTATTTTCACAAATCTGGTGACAAGACGGTCATCACGATGAAAAACGGGAAAACCTTTACCAGCACCGACAGTTATGAGACAGCCATTGAGTTCTTGGATTTCACCGATTTTACCGTCGTCAATCCAAGTTATACGGCCGCTTACAGTGCCATTCTCAAATATCGCGACATTGACAAAGAGAGCATTGAAGTGGTTTTGTCACCGCCAACGGAAGAGCCCGTTGTTTCGCAAGGAGACCATGCAATGGGAATTAAAATGCTGTTCAAGACAGAATTGCCAAAAGAGGACTAACGATGGCGAAAAAGATAGAACTTCTATCCCCTGCAAAGAATTTAGAGTGCGGAATAGCAGCTATCAACCACGGAGCCGATGCCGTATATGTTGGGGCATCCCTCTTTAGTGCCCGCAGTGCAGCGGGCAATAGTCTCTCCGATATTGAAAAATTATGCCAATACGCCCACCAGTATCATGCCCATGTACACGTGGCATTGAATACGATTCTTACGGATGACGAGCTGGAAGTGGCACGAAAACTCATTTTCCAATTATACGATGTGGGCATTGACGCGCTCATCATTCAAGACATGGGCATTTTGGAATTAGCCCTCCCCCCTATCGCCATTCACGCAAGCACACAAACCGACAACCGCACCGTGGAACGCATACAATTCTGGGAAAAAATCGGATTACAACGCACCATTTTAGCCAGAGAGCTATCCCTAAAACAGATAGCTGAAATCCGCCAAGCCACCCAAATTGAACTTGAATGTTTTGTACATGGAGCTCTTTGTGTAAGTTACAGCGGCCAATGTTACATGAGTCAGGCGTGTGTGGGAAGGAGTGCCAACCGCGGCGAATGTGCCCAATTCTGCCGCCTCCCCTATTCGCTACTTGATGCCGATGGCAAAACCATCGCCACCCATAGCCATCTGTTATCCTTAAAAGACATGAATCGCTCACACTCACTACGCGAACTGATGGATTCTGGCATTACCTCTTTCAAAATTGAAGGCAGACTCAAAAATATTGATTATGTAAAAAATATCACAGCCTTTTACCGCCAGCAACTTGACCGCCTTTTAGAACAAGACACACAATTTAACAAAGCCTCATCCGGGAAAACCACCTTTAACTTCACCCCTCAAGTAGCCAAAACATTCACCCGTGGCGAAACAGAGTATTTCCTCCATGAAAGAGAAAATATAATGGTAACCCCCGACACCTCCAAATCCATTGGCGAACCCGTGGGTGTCATCACCGATATCCATCAAAACAGCTTTCAAGTAAACACTTCCATTGACTTACACAATGGCGACGGGCTCAGTTATATCAACCATGAAGGGAACCTGCAAGGATTTAGAATCAATAAAATTGAAAACCATCGCATCTTTACGCTGAAAACAATTCCGGAATTGCAAGCAGGCATGATGCTATACCGCAATTATGACACTGTGTTTATGCAGCAATTAGACGGCGAATCCGCACAACGGAAGATACCTCTTTCCCTTACGCTTTCAGAAACTGAAAAAGGATTCATTCTATGGGCTGAAGATGAAGACCACATACAAGTACAACTAAACATTGACACGCCCAAGGAGATTGCCCAAAATAAAGAAGCCGCCAAGAGCAATCTTATTCGCCATTTATCTAAAATGGGGAATACAATCTTTGACGTTACGCAGGTAAAGACAGAGACGATGCATGCCTACTTTTTCCCTGTGGCAACCATCAACGGGTGGCGGAGAGAAATCGTTGATTTACTTTTAAAAGCGCGCCTTCAAGCACATCCCAGGCCCATGGGTTACACTACCCACAATTCCCCTGTCAATTTCCCGATGGGTCATGACCGGAGCCTCACATTCACGGCCAACATCATGAACCGGAAAGCGGAGGACTTCTACCTTACACATGGGGCTGTGAAAACGGCCCCTGCATTTGAGAAAGCAGCTCCCGACGAAGCCGTGGTGATGACCTGCAAACATTGCATCAAATATACTTTAGGCCATTGCTCCAAGACCCAAAAATATCCACAAGAAAGTTGGAAAGAACCTTTATACTTGCGACATGGCCCTTTCATTTTTCGCTTGGAATTTGATTGCAACCGATGTGAGATGAAGGTCATCAAAACGCAAAAAGAAAGGGCAGATTATTAAAAACAACCTGCCCTTTACTATTCTATTATAAATAACGATTACAACTGCATCGGTTTTAAATCATCTGCGATGATAAGTTTCGCTTCTGTAGCTGCAATCACCTGATCCACTGTAAATTCAGGATGAATTTCTTTCAGAACAATCCCTTGAGGAGTAACTTCCATCACCCCCATTTCGGTAATAATCATGTTTACCTGACCTTTAGCGGTAAGTGGCAAATTGCACTTTTTTAAGATTTTAGGGTTCCCCTTTTGCGTATGTTCCATCGCTAAGATCACTTTTTTAGCACCTACGATAAGATCCATAGCACCACCCATACCCGGAGTTAATTTGCCAGGAATCATCCAGTTGGCCAAATCACCATTTTCATCCACTTGCATGGCGCCCAAAACAGTAGCATCCACATGCCCGCCACGGATAATGGCAAACGAGGTGGCCGAGCTGAAAGAAGCGGCACCTTCAACGGCAGTGATGTAGCCACCACCCGCATTAATCAAGTTAGGATCTTCTTTTCCCTCTTCTGGAGTAGCCCCCATCCCTAACATACCATTTTCTGATTGCAAAGTAACGGTTACCCCTTCTGGTAAATAATTGGGAATCATAGTAGGAATGCCTATACCCAAATTAACAATATCACCATCGTGCAACTCACGGGCAGCACGTTTGGCAATAACTTGACGGATTTCACTTTTCTCCATAATTATATATTTTAATATGTTTCAAAAATTAACGGTTGCAAATGTACACAATTTTTTTGTGATTTCGCTGCTTTTAAAACGAAAAGATTCACATTTTTACACAGCACAACCTCGCACTGATACACAGCAAAATATACCTTCCAACCTTTATACCAAACTTCTAATCAACTGTTCCTCTTCCCCGTCCAACAAGTATATTGGGGGGATTTCAATCATGGTATAAGCACCATAGCGTTTTTCCTGTTGAAGGCGATGCGCTGCACGTGCACAAGCCACCAAAACCTGACCTGTCAGTGCAGGATTATTGATAGACATATTAAATTCAAATTGTTGATTGTGTGTATTTCCGCTAACACCCTGACGGATTAAATTCACCCCATGTGCCACATTATTCAATGTATCCACCGAATCAACTTGCATTACGTGAGTTTCATCGTGGGCGAAATAATCATCCTGTAAAATAGCCTTTTCAACGGTGGAGAAATCAGCGTTATCTTCCAACTCCACATATACCATCCGGCGATGGATGCCTGTACCTAAAGGAATGGTCATAGAGAGGGCATTCTTAACTCCCTTGATAGCTTTCACTGCAACAGTGTGACCCATGCTACGGCCGGGGCCAAAATTGGTATAAGTAATCCCTTTGGGGGCCAAGGCAAGCAACAAGGCGCGCACAACCGAATCGGAACCCGGATCCCAACCGGCAGCAATAATGCTTACCGCATGGTTATTTTGTGCTTGCGGCATCAACCGTTGGCGCAAATCATAAATTTGACCATGGATATCAAAACTGTCCACCGTAGAGATTCCTTTCGACAACATCTTGACAGCAAAATCAGGAACTTCACGGGTAGGAGTACATAATACTACCACATCGGCAACGATAGCATCCAAATCATCATCATGGTGGTATATTCCAGCCAATTCCATATCTTCTGCAGCAACAATGGCCTGTTCTACAGCACACCCGACGTTGCCATATCCTATAAGGGCTACTTTTGTTTTCATTTCACAACATTTTAATTTATAACTTATTTTCAATCAGCTTCTTAATCTCCTCAAAAATCTCCTCAATCGTTCCCATGCCATTTACTTGACTAAGAATACTTTTCTTTTGGTAATAATCTTCCAAAGGACGAGTTAGTGTAAAATAGTTATGAATTCGCTTTTCAATAATTTCAGGCGTATCATCGCTGCGCCCTTGCAATTTGGCACGTTCCAGCATTCGGCGAATAATTTCATCTTCCGGAACATTCAAATTAATCACCAAATCAACATTCAACGACTCACTCATGCCAACTCCATCCAACATTTCAGCTTGCTGAATCGTACGTGGAACGCCATCTAAAATGAACCCTTTTGCGGACTCAAAATGCGTAAGATAGTCGTATAACATATTAATAGTTAGTGAGTCTGGACAAAGATTCCCTTTATCAATATAGGATTGTGCTTCCAAACCCAAAGCACTTTTGGAAGCAATTTGTTTTCTAAATAATTCTCCCGTAGAAATATGTTGCAAACCAAATTCCTGCGCCATCAACTGCGCCTGTGTCCCTTTACCTGAACCGGGGGCTCCCAGCATGACAATATTAAATTTTTTCATCTGCTTATTCCTCCACTACTTGATAAATATCGGGAAGATTTCTTCCTAAACCATTGTAATCCAATCCATGACCGACGATGAACTTATCAGGAATATTCAAACCGATAAAATCAATAGGCAACGATTTTTTATATGAATCAGGCTTGAAGGTCATGGTAGCAATTTTCACATCTTTCACCTTCGCATTCATCAACTCCTGATGAATATATTCGTAGGTATTACCTGTATCAACGATATCCTCAATAATAATAATGCGTTGATTTTCAATATTTTCAACAAGACCAATCAAATTTTTAACCTTAGCTGTTGAATGCAGTCCCTCATAGGAACTTACGCGCATACAGCTTAAACGACATTGAACAGTGAGTCTTTTTAGTAATTCTGCACCGAAAATGATAGAACCATTTAAAATGACAACCACAATCGGAATGTCATTTTTATACTCTTCATTAATTTCATTGGCAACTTTTATTACTGCTTCATTTATCTGATCTTCAGTAATATACTTGACAAATTTTTTGTCTTCAATCGTAATTGTGCTCATCCTTATTTTCATTTATAAATGAGCTCGCAAAAGTACATTATTTTTTGATATTTTTGTTTGATTTTATGCAGAAAAACAAAAAAAAGTGGCTTTTAGCAATAGTAAAAGCCACAAAAGCAATAAATACCGTATAATGACAAAAAATTTAGAATTCCAATTCCATATCATCCAACCAGAGAGTTGAACCTTCCTGACCTTGGCAATGCAAAAGGTCATCAAAATTATAAGCGGCACTGGAGGCGTAAACCAACGAAATAAAAGCAGGGGTTTCGTTTGAAGAATACTGAACTGGTTGATAGAAAGGTGTCCACGTATTGACTTCTGTTTTTTGCAACCATCTTGCCACACCAATCACTTCTTTCTCGTTGTTATAGAGCATAACAGTTACCGAAGCGGAGTCTCCCAATTCAGGATGATATTTAAAATAGCCTTTGATTGCAGTAGGCGTTTTGGTGTATGGACGCGTAATACTGATAGAACCGCCGCTCAAAAACTCTTCAATAAAATTATCATTCAGCGGAGCAATAGCACCCGGTATCAACAACTCATTATTATACTCATCCACCAGTCTGCCCGTAATCAGTTTCAGCGCATATTTTCCCCCATGGGAATCTTTGTCAAATTGTGTAGTAATAGGAGCTGTAGCACTATTCAATATATCTTTCAGCGCATATAAACAATTCAAAGAAAGCAACATACTTGATTTATAATCAATACATCTCGAACCATCACTCATTTCACTCCAGAACCAATATGTTTCAAAGCCGCCATCTACCAATTGTTCTACAAAAGGCTCTGATGGAAGCGGACGGTTCCCGAAATTGTCGGCAGTATCCGTAGCTGTTTGTTGTTGGGGTTCCTCTTTCTCCTTGTCACAAGAAGAAAAAACACAAATGAGAGCAAAGATGCTCACAAAAGAAATTAAAGTTTTGAATTTCATGATATTAAAAGTTAAATAATTATAAACCATACGAAATTTGAATATTAAAATTACGCGGTGCCTCCACATGCATCGGTCGCAATGTATATTCATTATTCAATACATTCTTAACCACAAAAGATACTTTCAAATCTTTCAAAATATTGTAACTGATTCCCAAATCTAAAATAAAGGACCCTTTTTTATGTTTCTCCACATAATTGGCATACCCTTCAAAAGGCAGGTCTCCCATACTATTCACCAATGTTTGCTGCTGATAACCCAAATTTTCGTTTTTCGCATCAAAATCGAAGAACATTTTATCCACATTTTTCATTGCACTATAGTAGGAAGCGGCCACGTTGAGCGACAATTTCTTCCAGAAAGTGAATTCCAGATCCAATTTAGCCGTATGTTGAATACGGTATTTCAAAATGAGTTGAGAAGTGTCTGAGGAAGTGTTGAAATAATTATTAATAGAATCTTGGAGATAATAATTCTTTCTGTCCTTACCCATTTTAGTAACGGGATGGCTATAAGTGTAACTTGCTGTAAATCTGAAAAATACATTAGGAGACAGATTCCCTTCGCCCATTAAGGAGACATCCACGCCCGAAATGGCTGCTTTTCCTGTATTAAAATACTTAAAGCCCATGTCTTCCAAGAAGTTACCATGATTTCCCCATGTACCAAAAGCGAACTCAATAAAATTGTTATAATGTTGGTAATAGCCAGCCACATCAAAAATCCCTTTGAATGCCCCCACACGGAAAGGCTGAGCGATACCCAATTCAGCATTCCAACTATCTTCAGGAACTAATTCTGTATTAGGGTAAAATCCATATTTACCAATCATCACAGAAATATACTTTTCACCAATACTTGGATAACGGAATCCCTGTCCGAAAGAAGCGCGGAAAGAGGTAAAGGAGGCAGGAATCTGGTAGTTGATACCGCCGCGGTGAATTGTCTTGTAAAAAAACTCATTATTGATAAGATAGAACTCGTGACGCACACCAAAAACAATCGTTAGATTCTTGTTTTTCAATGTTTTCCATTCCAGCTGGGCGTATGGAGCAAAATTATCCGCCGACATCATCGCTGGCTCCGTAGAGTTGTTATCCCCATTAAATACCACCCCATACGAACTTGAGTAATTATTCATGATACCCGTACAGAGACTTACGCCCAATTTTTTGAAAGACTTGGTATATTGGAATTCATCATATACCATGATTGACGAGGCATCTTGCAACCCTGTTTTTTCTTTATTATTGCTATAAGTAATACGATTTCGCAAAGTATAATAAGAACCATCAGGAGCGGCATAAGCGATGGTAGGATCCACATAGAAAGAGAAATCCTTGAATACAGACAGTGAGCCTTTATAAGAACGATACATATTCGTATCCGAATCATACCAGAAAAAAGACTGGGCATTTTCAGAGTACATAAAATTACCATTTAAGGAGACATTCAATCCTCTGACTTTGGCAAAACGGTAGCGGGTACCGAAATTAACACGGGCTCGGTTCTCGAACTGTCCTTCGTTTGATTTGGCATACGAAATAGGATATTCCGGACCGATGTATCCCTGGTCGGAAAAATATTCCGCTCCCAACACCAAGTCAAAATTCTTTTTGATAATGCGGGAATGCATAAACGACACCCCCCATTTCAAAGGCGGAACGTCACCCCAACTTTTTTTATAACTGCTACTAGGAGAATCGTAGATGCCAGCATGCAAAGTAATTTTAGTGGTAGGCTTTAAACTTGGATAATTGGTCAATACATTGATAGCTCCTGTCAGTGCAGAAGAGCCATAAACTACAGAAGCGGCACCTTTATATACCTCAATCTCTTTCACATTTTCCATCGGGATAAAACTCCACATCGGACGCCCTGCATCCGGTCGAAGTAAAGGCATATTGTCCAATAAAATCAACACACGGCTCCCCATTCCAGAACTGAAACCGCTTCCGCCGCGAATTTGCGGCTCATTATCAATAACCGCTACGCCACCCACTTTATTCAACATCGCCGGTGCGTCTGTTACATTCATATTCTCACTGGACTTCGGTGATATCTTCATAATCGAACTGGTGGCAGTAACAGGGTCATTATCAATTTTTTTAGCCATAATTTCAATTCCATCCATTAATTGTGCCTCCTGCACCATCTCCACTTTCATCTTCACCACCTTTTGCTTCGCCGTAAAAAACACCTCTTCCTCAACTTCATGATACACATTGTAATGGAATTTCAACTTACACGAATCACACTTCACCTTAATATCAAAATTACCATTCATATCCGTTAACTCCGGATTGGGGTCATCATTCACAAAAATCATGACATGCGGGAGCGGCGTACCATCGGTTTGATCGTAAACCGTACCTACAACAGAATTTTGAGAATAGGTAAAATATGTTGAAAATAAAATAATTACTATGGATAATAGAACTGATTTTAAAAATTTCAATCGCATATTTTGTATTTTTTCTACCCTTATAATTTTAATTCAAATTAAAAAAGGCTGCAAAAGTACAACATTATTTTAATATTTATTAATAAATCATAATTTTTCTCTTTATTTTATTGATTAAAAGCAAGAAAAAAATGTTAATAAATGTTAATAACAACAATGAAATTCCCAAAAACAAGTTTTTTTATCACCTTGCCAATTGAATCCATAATCACATGAAAGTATGTAACAAAATTCCAATTTAATCTATATTTTCTTTATTTTTGCACTATCGATAATACTTATCAAACAATGATTTTCATTTTTATCAATTTCAAATAAATCATTATGTTAAAAAAATTATATTCCTTTACATTACTAATAATAATCACTTTAGCACCATTACACTCCCAAACTATTACGCTTACCTTTACGGGACAGGATGCAAATCATCGTTACGTGCAATTGGATCGGGTGGTAATCAACAACGTTGCAAAAGGATGGCAGGAAACACTCATTTGGAATGACACCATCCTGACTGTGCAGGATCATACGGGAATAGGGGATATTGATTTCACATCTAATATGCCTTTCCAATTTTCGCAAAACAATCCCAATCCTTTCCGTAGCTCTACCGAAGTGGCACTCGCAGCACCCTGTGCCGGCGGCGTAACCATCAATATTACGGATATGCTTGGCCGTGAAGTAATGAAAACCGAAAATTTCGATTTCCAACAAGCAGGAATTCATCAATTCCGACTCACCTTTGCCCGCACAGGGAACTATATCATCACCGCTCATCAAAACGGGCAAACAACCTCTGTAAAAATGGTTTGTATCCATGGTGGAGAAAATAACAACATTGAATATCAAGGAATTATAAACAAAAATACAGCCAATCTCTCCACAATATTCCCTAAAAACAGTCGGGGAATGACCACCCAGCCTTTTACCCTTGGCGACCAAATGGAATACATCGGTTATGCCACTATTAATGGGCAAGAAGAGACAAGCCATGCTATCACACAAGCACAAACCACTTCCCAAACATTCACCTTGCAATTTGACGCAGTCCAAGCGGAAACGCCAGCTGTTACCACGGCCCCGGTTACCGACTATTCCTTTGATATGGCCATCGTAGGTGGAGAAGTGGTTACAGATGGCGGGATGACCGTAACAGCGCGGGGCATCTGTTGGAATACCATCGGCAACCCCACCGTGAACGACAACTGTTTTCAAATAGGTGATGGAACGGGCATATTTTCCGACAGTCTGACAGGATTGTATGCTGGCACCAATTACTATATCCGTGCTTACGCCATCAATAGTATCGGCACAGCCTACGGGGAAGAAGTTAGTTTTACCACCCGTCCTGCCGATGGACAGCCCTGTTTAATAACGCCCATCATTATGGATGTGGATAATAACAGTTATAACACCGTTCAGATTGGTAACCAATGTTAGATGAAGGAGAATCTGCGCACCACACGATATGCTGATGGAACGCCTATTGAACGCGGCAATGAGTGGTCAACCACCGTAGCTTACTGGTACTATCCATACGCAAACTCTTCCTCTCCATCTGCTTTTGGTCTGTTATACAATTGGAAAGCAGTGATGGGATACTCCGCTTCCAGCAACTACAATCCGAGTGGTGTACAGGGAATCTGCCCCTATGGATGGCACGTGCCCAGCGATGCCGAATGGACACAATTGATTAATTATGTAAGCAGTCAGAGCCAATACTGCTGCAATGGTTCTGTCAATAATGTGGCCAAAGCATTATCAGCCACTACCGAGTGGAGCAGCGATGGAAACACTTGTTCCATTGGCAACAACCTCAGCAACAACAACGCTACCGGATTTAGTGCATTGCCCGCCGGCGACTACTACTATTACAGCTATCCGCTTTACGGCAGCAGCACTGTTTTTTGGACAGCGACGGCAAGCGGTTCCGAGGTATATGTCCGTTATTTCAACTATTCCTCTGCTTCTGTAAGTCACCGGTACGAAGAGAAAGATAGCGGCTATTCCGTACGTTGCCTCCGTGATTAGAATCGGGTATAATTGTTCCGATTATAAATACAAATTGGCATCGCCATAGCTTAAGAAACGGTAATCAGATTGGATGGCGTGCTGGTATATATCGCGCCAGCAATCCCCCAAGAAAGCTGTAATGAGTAACAATAAGGTGCTTTTCGGTTGATGGAAATTGGTGATAATTCCTTGCATTAATTTAAATTGATAGGAAGGGACAATCATCAATTGGGTTGTTGCTGTCCGATATTCCAAATCATTATCTTGCAAATCTTTCAGAATGGCTGCAAGTGCCGTTTTCACCTCTGTATTTCTAATATTTTCGTTTTCATAATATTCCCACTGATTCACATGCCAAGGGTCCGGGAGGTGGTGGTGCAACTTGGCACCAATAATAAAAACAGATTCCAATGTTCGTGTAACGGTAGTACCTACGGCAATAATTTTCTGTTCTGAATTTTGGAGCAGATTTCTGATAAAGTTCTGCGTAATGATGATCTGCTCGTTGTGCATGTAATGATCTCCGATCTCTTCCGAAGTAACCGGTTTAAATGTCCCCGCCCCGACATGCAATGTAACATATTGCAAATTAACATTTTTGCTTTGCAAAGATTGTAGCAGTTCTCGCGAAAAGTGCAATCCTGCGGTAGGAGCAGCCACCGAGCCATCGTAGTGGGCATATACCGTTTGATAACGCTTTTCGTCCTCTTTTTCCGCTTCTCGCTTAATATATGGCGGCAACGGCATTTTCCCATACGCTTCCACCCACTCGGCAAACGACACGTCTGTGCGGTCGCTTTCGAAAGTGACCAAAAAGGCATTTTCCACCTGCTCTCCTTTCGTCGCCGTAATCGTAATGGGGCATCCAGCCACCTCAAAAGTGATAGCGATAGGCGTTTTCCATCTTTTGGCATTCCCTACAAAACATTTCCAAGTTACCGAACCTGTTTCACCTAATGCTTGTGTTAGTTCGCGAGACGGGAATATAGGTTCCAAACAAAATATTTCAATGGAAGCCCCCGTGCTATTTTTTACCAAAAGACGTGCATG
>JAEEUY010000115.1 GCA_016290715.1 Bacteroidales bacterium | reverse complement strand
CGGTGTTCGTGGCAGAAGAATATACAGTGCAAGTACTTACCAACAATGAATCAATGGGCAGCGTTTCGGGCGGCGGAAACTACGAGTATGGGGACACGGCGCTGTTGACGGCGACGGCAAACGACCATTACCGTTTTGTGTCGTGGAACGACGGGAACACGGAGAACCCGCGCACGGTGTTGGTAACTTCCGACACGGTGTTCACGGCGGTGTTCGTGGCAGAAGAATATACAGTGCAAGTACTTACCAACAATGAATCAATGGGCAGCGTTTCGGGCGGCGGCAACTACGAGTATGGGGACACGGCGCTGTTGACGGCGACGGCAAACGACCATTACCGTTTTGTTTCGTGGAACGACGGGAACACGGAGAACCCGCGTGCGATTGTAGTTTTGCAAGATACTACATTAATCGCTATTTTTGAAATGATGGATGGTGTTGAAGATTGGACACAATCTTCCCCAATACTGATTTACCCCAATCCAACCACAGGAATATTATATATTGTTGCTAATCAAGTTAATATTATTGAAATATGTGATTTGAGGGGGAGAAAAATTGCTCAATATAAAAATAGGTCAGAAATAGATATTTCTACACTTCCTAATGGCATTTATCTGGTAAGGGTAATGGATTTGACAGGGAATGCTGTTTATAAAGTGATAAAACAGTAAAGAAGGAATATTATAATTTATTGTAAATCAATTTATTATTGAATTGTTGGATGATAGATTGCAGTAGTTTTTCATATTCATCAATATGAGGACAATCTTTTTTCTCTTTTCTTCTTTCATTCGCATTTGCCGACAAATCCCAGATATATTGAATATTTTTGCCATCAAATTCTATCAAATATTGATCTATAAATAATAGGTAACTATTTGATAAATAATTAATTGTAAAATGATATAAGGTTGAATCAAGGGCATTATTGCCAAATGAACTGAATGAATCATTCCATTGGCAGAAACTAAATAGTGTGGGCATAATGTCGGTTTGCTGCATTATTTGAGGAGATACAAAGGAAGTATCGTTTTTCGGGTGGTAAAAAATAATGGGAATAGAGTATCTATGTTTTTGATAATCAACAGCTGTTGCTCCACTAAAATTGGTATGATCCGCGGTAATGATAAATAATGTTTTTTGATACCATTCTTCTTTTGAAACCTTTTCAAAAAATTCTTTTAAGGCTCTATCAGTATAGGCTACTGAGTGTTGCATGGGAAAATCCCCTTTTGTTACCTGTTTGTCGTACGCTTCAGGAACGATGAAAGGATGGTGGGATGATAGGGTGAAGATGGTGGCAAAAAAAGGTTTCTGAAATTGATTGAGTTCAGAAGCAACATATTGCAAATAAGGGACATCAGGTATTCCCCAAGTTCCATCAAAATCTTTGGAAGCGTTAGGATATTCATTCATTCCGTAGTAATGGTCAATACCGACCATTTGACAGAAGCGGTCGAAGCCCATCGTGCCATTTTTCCCACCGTGAAAAAAAGCGGTTATGATTCCTTTTTCTTTGATTTTGGGTATAGCGTATTGGATTTGATTGGTAGTATAGGCGGATTGTGAAAAAGGTGTGGACATGAGGGAGGGAATGCCACCGAGAATGGAGGATAGTGCTTCAATGGATTGTTGTCCGTTGGCAAATCCCTTAAACACAATGCTATGTTGTGCTAAACTATCTAAAAATGGGGTATATCCAGCGTTGTTTTTGGGTTCATCGGCTAAAAAAGAGGAATATTCACTGGAAATCCCCTCTAAAATAATGAGTACAATATTTTTTGTTGCTGGAGCAGTAAAATATTGATTTTCAAATTCTTTTTTAGAAGTTGTAAAATATTTTTCGCACTCATTCTCATCTTGGAAATAGTTTTTGAGTGTAAGGGAGGATTGGTGCAGATTGGTGAGAAGGGAAAAGGGAGAGTTGAGTATTAAGGCACTGTTTTCCACACCGCCGGCGGCAACGGCAACCGCATTGTTAATAGGACGATACTGAAGTCCTCCCCGCATACCCACCAGCATACATCCTAACAATATCAGTCGCAAGGCAATCGTCTTTATCCATCCTTTTTTTTCTGTAGGAAAATCGGTAAATACCTCTCTACGAGTAATTTTAGTAATGAAGAAGAGCAAAATAATGAATAGGATTAAAATCAATAAAAGGTAAAAATATTCCCGTAAAAAAGTTGGGATCAACGAACTCATATTATTGGTAACCCCCACAAATTGGAAGATATCTCCAGTCATCCGTCGCATAGAAAATGGATAATAGGCTGTGTCAATGAGATTTAATAATAGAGCAAAGCTATTTACAACGATAAAATAGATATCCCCAATGATGCGTGCCGCACGTGTATTCGTGAACTTACAAGGAATTAACAAAAAAATGAAGTATATAGCATTGATATACAATAGAATGGAAATATCAAACCGGATACCCCATAGAAAATGAATCCATTCAGCGTTGGCGAAATAGTGGATGTTGATAAAATAGAAAAGGATGCGTGAAAGGGTGAAAACGAGTAGCAAACTGGCAAATTGCAGCATGACCACCCCTATTTGTGAAGAAAATATTTTTTTTACATCCATTATTGATAATATTGGTGTAGTTCATCATACAATACTTGAACGCGAAAATCTGGAGTTATGCAATGGCAGTTTTCCAGCGATTTTGCACGTTTTAACTTGTCCCACGCCTCATCAAATTTATTGTTTTTACAACATTGTATGGCCTCTTTTAACAATTTATTGTACTCTTCCTGTTTCTTTTTGTCAATATTTATTTTGTTTTTATCATCTTTATTATCAGAAGAATATGTTTTTTCTGAATGGGAAGGTTGTGCTGGTGTTTTGAGATTTTGCTGCGGTTCTTCGGATGGCTCTGCTTTTTTGGTGCGTTGTTCTGTCAATTTTTGTTTAAAAAGGACAAAATTTTCATGAAGAGTTACATTATCTTTATTTTCTGCAAGATATTGTTCGGCATAATCTAAAAATTTGTATGCAATTTCATCGTTATGTTTTTCCCAAGCAACTTTTGCAATGGTTAAATATGATTCATAAACACCTGTTTTTGAGCGAATTATACCATAATAATAATCGTCGTTGCAGTAATTGGTAGGCATATCTTGACAGAAAGTTTCCAAGGTTTCAAAGATGCTCAGTGCTTCCGTGGCATGTTCAATTTTTACGAGGGAGTCTCCTAACGAAAACAACTTATCATAAAAAATAGCCGTAAAATCAGACAATTCGTGCTCGTTTTCGCTGTCCAATGGTGCCTCATTATACAAAAGATGTATGAGGCTAATGCACTCATCATACTCTTTTTGGGCGAAAAGCAGCTTCATTTTTAGAATTAAAGCATCGGTATGCAGTCTGTTAAACTGTATGGAACGGTCTAACAAATACATACACAGTGTGGTATCATGGTGATATAACTCTTCTAAAGCCTTATGATAAAATATTTTATCAACTTTTTGCCGCAGAATTTGCAAAGTGTCGTGCAATAATGTCAACTGGTTTTCAAGTGTATCGCATTGGCGCAAGGTTTGATAAAAATCCATTTCGGGGCAGTGATGCAGTTCGGGTATCGTTTTTTGTCGGAAATGGGCTAATTCACTCTCCATATCTTCTACAAAAAGATAATGTAAAGAGATTAATTCGGGGTCATCAATGCTGATTTTACAGATTTTGTGCTCTAAATTAGGTAAAAATTGTCCTGCTTTTTGACAGTCAATGTCATTTTGGGCATGAGTTATCAAAAAACAAATTGCGATGAAGAGAGTCATCGCAATTTTACAATTTATTAGTTTACAGTACATTATTCACTTAATAATGATTCTTTAATCATTTTTTGCAGTTCTTCTTTGCTTTGGCTGCCGATAGTCATTTTCGGTTTGGTATTGGGTTTGAGGTAGAGCAGGGCAGGAATGCTTTCTATTTGAAGATATTGACAAACATTAGGGCATTTTTCAACATTCACTTTATAAATAATGATTTCCCCGGCGTATTGTTCTGCCAATTCAGCAAGAATAGGGGCAATGGCGCGACATGGTCCGCACCAGTCGGCGTAAAAATCAACAATGGCGGGAAGTTTCCCTTTGTATTGGATTCCTTTGGGATTGTTAATTTCAAATATTTTCTGATAAAATTCCTCTTCTTCAATGGTTTTGATAGTTGCAATTATCGTTTCAGAGTCTTCTGAAGTGCCATTGATTTCGGTAGATCCACCGTTGTCGTTAAATAGGGTGGCAGGGACGTTGGTTACTTCATCTGTTTCTGCTGTAACATCTTCAGAATGGGTGTTTTTAGAATTACAGGAGATGAAAATTGCAATAATAAGAAGAAAAAATATCGGTTTTATATTCATAATATTGAGGAAATGGGTTACTTTTTTCTATTTCTAATCATTGCACCGGTTTTGTTTTTTCCTACGCGGACAAAATCCAACAAAGGACGGAATGCTGGACAGGTGAATTGGCAGCATCCACATTCAATGCAATTCATAATTCCGTATGCTTCACAATCTTCCAACCGGTTTAACTCCGCCAAACGCTGTAATTTATAGGGTTCAAGTCCCATAGGGCAGGCGCTGACGCATTTCCCGCAACGGATACAGTCGGACATCTCACCTCGTACCGATTCGCTCTCGTCCATCATCAGCAAACTGGACATCCCTTTAACAATGAATGATTGTGTATTGGTGATGGCTTTCCCCATCATTGGTCCACCACTGATGATTTTGCCTGTATTTTCAGGAATGCCTACGGTATGGAGTATCTCTTGGATGGGAGTTCCGATTCTCACTTGGAAATTGCGAGGCTCCGCCACTTTTTTCCCTGAAACAGTTGTGAAAATAGAGATAAGCGGTTTGTTTTTTTGTACAGCCTCGTAAACGGCGAATGTAGTGGTGAGATTATTAACAATACAGCCTGCGTCGATAGGAAGTTTCCCATTAGGAACTTCTCGCCCTGTGATGGCTTTAATTAATTGTTTTTCAGCTCCTTGTGGATATTTAGTACGTAGAGGCGCTACTTTTATTTTAGGATGATTGCTCAATTTTTGTTGCAATAATCGAATGGCATCGGGTTTGTTGGATTCAATGCCGATATAGGCGATAGGAGCTTCGGAAGCAATGAGCAGCGCTTCAATTCCAACAATGCATTCATCCGCTTTTTCCAAAAGAAGTCGATAGTCGGTCGTGATATAGGGCTCACATTCAGCCGCGTTGATTAACAGAAAATCGGCTTTTTTGTCGGGAGGGAGCATATATTTGACGTGGGTAGGGAAGCAGGCGCCCCCTAAACCTACAATACCGCAATCTTTCAAACGATTGATGATGGCTTGTTTGTCTAAAGTTATTTGCGCATTTAGTTCAGGAGTGGTGTCAATATATTCGCACCATTCATCCCCTTGAACGTCAATGACAATGGCAGGTTTTTTGTAACCAGTGATATCGGCAACCATATCAATCTTATTGACAGTTCCGGAGAAGGGACTGTGGATATTGGCGCAGATGAAAGCTTCTGCTTTTCCAATGAGCTGGCCCACTTTCACCTGATCGCCTTTTTCGACGATAGCTGTGGCGGGTGCACCTAAATGTTGCCCTAAAAAAATCGTTGCTTGTTGGGGCAAAGGAAATATTTCAAAAGCGTGATTTTTGGCTAATTTATTTTCTTCTGGGTGGATTCCCCCTATTTTAAAAGTTTTCATCAGCGTGTAATTTATTGTTTATCAGTTTGATTGCTAACATCGGCTTTTTTCTCTATGTTGGGAAAATTGATAGCAACGATGGCGTGGCGCGGGCATTCAGCCACACATTTTTTACAAAGTTTGCACTTGGAGTCGTCGATATGTGCGAGGTTGTTTTCAAGGGTAATGGCTTCGAAAGGACACACTTTAACACACTTGCCGCAGCCGATGCACGACATTTTGCAATTTTTCATGCAAACTGCGCCTTTTTCGTTGTTGTTGCAGGCAACGACCACTTTCATCCCTTTAGGTCCTCTTTTGCGAATTTCAATGACGTGGCGCGGGCAAGCGCGGGCACAACCGCCGCAGCCGCCGCAAATGTCTTCGTTAATCTCGGGCAGTTTGGTTTCCGGATTGATGCGGATAGCACCGAAATGGCACGCTTTGACACAATCGCCGCAACCTAAACAGGCGTTGGGACAGCCGCTTTCGCCCACAAAGATGCTGTGAGCATAGGCACAAGTGATGGCTGAATCGTATTGCACTTTCGAAGGGGCATTTTCGGGTGTCCCTTGACAGCGCACCACCGCCACTTTGGGATCTGCCGCTACGGCTTCAACTCCCATGACTGCCGCTACTGCCGCATTTACCTTGGCTCCGCCAGCAGGACAGTTGCACCCTTCTACCGAGCCATTCTTAACAATTGTTTCAGCTAAATTCCTGCATCCGGCAAATCCACAACCGCCG
>JAEEUY010000114.1 GCA_016290715.1 Bacteroidales bacterium | reverse complement strand
TAAAGCGCACCTTGCTTTCAAAGCCATTTGCCGCCACCCATTGTTTTAATGCGGGAATGCGATCGCCGTCGCCAATAATGAGCAATAATGCTTGGGGAATCCACTGCATCGCAGCAATGAGTTCTTCTGCGCCCCTGTCCATATTAATCGCCCCTTGCATGATGATAATTCGCTGATCTTGAGGGAGATTTAAACTCTGCCGGGTGGCTGAGGGGACAGGACAATGTCTTGTTGGAACATTGCGTACAACGACAACCTTGTTTTTCCGGGGATATTCAGCATCGTAAATATCAGCAATGGATTGGCATACTGTAGTGATATGGTCTATTTTTGGGAAACAGAAGCGCTCTATCCGTTTCCATATTTTTTGTACGCGCGGGCGATTTGCCAACTCGGGAACTCCACAAAAATATTCGTGGCTGTCGTAAATGATTTTTTTGTTTTTCAGACGGCTAACAAGAAAATTGGGGAGTAATGTGTCCAAATCGTTGGAAACGAGAATATTGCATCGTGAAAACAGCAGAAAAAAGAAGAGGCGGATATTGTATTCAGCATAAAAGGCTACGCCCTTTTTAAAAAGAAGATGCAGCCTTTTGGTTTTGTATTTTCTGGGGGTGAGCATAGGGGAGGTACAGTATTTCCGTCCCACCAGCGTAACATCAAACCCCATGTTTGTTAATGAGTTGCAGATTTTATCCACGCGTTGGTCGCTGAACAAATCGTTGGTAACAGAAACGATGACCTTTTTCAAGATGACTATTTGTGGTTAAGTCGTCTGTCCATTTCTTGTGCCACGTAGGAAGCCACATCATCCGCGTAGGAGTTCATTCCGAAGCCGGCATCATACCCTAATTCTTGGGCCAACTCGTGTGTGATACGAGGGCCTCCGCAAACCAAGATGACTTTGTCGCGCAATCCTTCCGCTTCCAGCATTTCAACCAATTCCGTTAGATTTTTGATGTGAACATCTTTTTGTGTAACCGTTTGAGAAACAAGTAGTACGTCGGCCTTTAATTCAATAGCCTTGGCAATAAACTCCTCATTGGGCACCTGGCTTCCCATATTGAGTGCTTCAAACATTTCGTAACGTTCGATGCCATAATGTCCAGCATAGCCTTTCATGTTCATAATGGCATCAATACCGACGGTATGGGCATCTGTTCCCGTGCTGGCACCGATGGCGATGATTTTTCGTCCGATGTGTTCTTTAATGAAGTCGTCGGTTTCCTGCATGCTCATCACAGTAGATTCTACTTTGGGCACGTGAATGGTGCTGTAATCGACAGTATGTACGGTTGAACCATAGCAGTTGAAAAAAGTGAATCCTTCTGTAAGTTCTTTGTAATAAACAACTTGTGGATTCTCAAATCCCATTTTCTTCAATAGCTGTTTCGCTGCTTCAATCGCTTCGTCGCCACAAGGGACAGGAAGAGTAAAACTCAGTTGCGTTTTACCGTCATTCATGGTGTCACCGTAAGGTTTGACTTTGGTTAGATCAAGGGTCTGGTCAAAATCTTTTTGATCCATTGAATAGAGTCCGCCGCTCATGTATTGTATTTTTAATGAATAATAATATTAAGATGTGTGAAGAATTATTTCTTTTTCCCCTGATTGGCCACGGCTTCCATTAGTTTTTTCACCGTTTCTTCATCAGCAAGGAAGTAATCTTTGGTTAATTTCATATTGTCATCAAATTCAAAAATATAGGGAATGCCAGTGGGCAGGTTGAGGTTGACGATATCTTCATCGGAGATGTTTTTCAGGTATTTGATGATGCCTCGGAGGCTGTTGCCGTGGGCGGCGATGACGATGTCGTGGCACTCTTTCAATTTGGGGAAAATGGTGTTTTCCCAATAGGGGACAATGCGGTTGATGGTATCGCACAAGGCTTCGGTGTGGGGTTTCGCCATCGGATTGTCAATGTTCTTGTATCGGATGTCGTTGGCGGGATTCCGTTCATCATCATCGCTGAGACTTTCAGGACGGACATCGTAACTCCTTCGCCATAAGAGTATTTTGTCAGCACCGTACTTTTCAGCCATTTCAACTTTATTGAATCCTTGAAGTGCCCCATAGTGTTTTTCGTTTAACCGCCATGATTTTTCCACTGGAATCCAAAGAAGATCCATCTGCTCCAATACAATATTGAGGGTTTTGATGGCACGTTTCAGATAAGAAGTGTAGGCATATTCAAAGCAAAATCCGGCTTCTTTCAAGGCTTTTCCAGCTTCTTCTGCTTCTTTCAGTCCTTTTTCGGAAAGATCAACATCGGTCCATCCGGTAAATAAGTTGGCTTTATTCCATTCACTTTCGCCGTGGCGAATTAAAACTAATCTATGCATGTTTTTTTATTTTAATTTGTTGTTTTTTGGAAAGATAATGGTAGGGTGGAACTGCTTGGCTTCTTCAAAGTCCATGGAGCAATAGGAGATGATGACCACCGTATCGCCGACAGCGGCCTTGCGTGCGGCCGGACCGTTCAAGCAGATAACTCCGGAATCTTTTCTGCCTTTGATGACGTAAGTTTCCAAACGTTCACCATTGTTGAGATTCAAAACCTGTACTTTTTCATTCTCAATAAGATTGGCCGCTTCCATAAGGGTTTCGTCAATTGTGATACTGCCCACGTAATTGAGATTCGCTTCCGTAACGGTTACTTGATGAATTTTGGATTTTAATAATTCGATTTGCATTTTTTCTTATTAAAAATCAACTATTTATATCTGATATTATCAATTAGTCTGACATCCCCTGCATAAACAGCGATACAGCCAATCGCCATTTTTGCCTCATTCAAATTGCGGATGGGCTGTAGAGTCTCTGCATCGGAAATCTCGTAATATTCTAATCGAAGAATGTCGATTTTGTTGATTTCCATTTCTACGAAATGTTTGATTTCTTCAGTATTAGGGGTCGCCAGCAAGGTGGATTCCTTGAGGATACGGTAGATGTTGGCCGCTTTTTGCCGCTCTTCTTCGCTGAGCCGTTGGTTGCGAGAGCTTAATGCCAAGCCGCTTGCCTCGCGCACAATAGGACATCCTACAATTTGGATATCCATATTTAATTGTTTTACAAGGTTTTTGATAATAATGAGCTGTTGATAGTCTTTCTCTCCGAAATAGGCTTTGTCGGGTTCAATCCATTTGAACAAGCGTCCGACAATGATTCCGACCCCATTGAAGTGGCCTGGTCGGGCTGGACCTTCCATCACTTGTTCCAAGGCGCCGAAATCATATTTCTCAGTGGCTGGCTCGCGATAAACCTCTTCCGCAGTGGGGGCAAAAACGAAATCTATGTATGGCTCCACCAACTCCAAATCTTTATCCAATGTGCGTGGATATTTTTCCAAGTCCTCTTGATTGTTGAACTGTGTAGGATTTACAAAAATGGAGCATACGGTAACCTGATTCTCTTTACGGGCTTGTCTCATCAAAGAAAGATGGCCTTCATGCAGGGCTCCCATGGTAGGAACCAACCCGATAGATTTGCCCACACTTTTGATTCTAAATAGGGCATCACGTAATTCTTCAACAGTTTGTATCAACACCATAATTCCGTAATTTTTATGTATTTACTTTTATTTCAGGTAGTTGTAAGTTTTTTGGTTTCTCAAAACCAAGTTTGCAAAAGTACGGTTTTTTCCTTATGTACAAACAGAAAAAATTGTTTTTTTCATTAAAAACAATCGTTCAGGATTTTCAGCACATCTTCGGTGGTGGGGACATAATATCCGCCACATTTGATGGTGGATTCGGCAATCAGCGGAAGCATCTCTTGGGTGGCTCCTACTTCGTGCAAATGTTGTGGAATGCCCATTTCCGCAATGAAGTCGCTGAGTCGTTGGATTCCTTCAAGGGCGATTTCGTCGTCGCTTTTCCCTTCGGGCTTAACGTTCCAGATGTGTTGGGCAAAGCGTACAAAGCGGTGCAGTCCATATTTGTATATGTAACGGTAATAAGGGATGGAAATGATGGCTAAACCAATGCCGTGTGCACAATCCGTGTAAGCGCCCAGCTGGTGCTCAATCATGTGTACTTCCCAGTCTTGGGTTTTGGAGAGCGCAAGAATCTTATTGAGACCCATGGTGGAACACCACATGATGTTGCTGCGTGCTTCATAATCGTATGGGTTGCGGAGTGCTTTCCGTGTGGCACTGATGAGGGCTAACATGTCTCCTTCAAGCAGGTAGTCGCTCACACAATCGTCATCTCCGGAAAAATATTGCTCCATGAGATGGGAAAAGATGTCAAAAATGCCGCTTACCATCTGGTATTTGGGAACACTATAGGTGTATTCCGGATTGAGTATGGAAAATTTTGGGGCGACGAGCGACAACGGGAAAACACGACCGTTCTTGAGTTTCCGCTCCTCATGGGTGATGACGGAGCCGGCATTCATCTCGGAGGCAGTCCCCGTCATCGTGAGAATGGTGCCCACCGGAACGACATCGTTGTCCACCGGCTCATTGTTCTCCCAATAGCGTGTCCATGGATCCCCCTTGCAATAGGCTGATACGGAAATCCCCTTGGCACAATCGATGACGGATCCCCCGCCAACCGCTAAAATAAGGTCAATATGGTGTTCGCGCACCAGCCGTGCTCCTTCCAATAGCTGGCTGTAGCGGGGATTGGCGTTGATGCCTGACAACTCTGTCACCTTTTTCCCGCATTCTTGCATCGTGCGCATGACTTCATCGTAAAGTCCGATTTTCTTGATGGAGTTTTTGCCATATATGAATAAAATGTTGGGCCCGAAGTTTTGCAGTTCTTCCGCAAGATGTTGCATCGCGCTTTTCCCGAAATGGATGCGCGTGGGGTTTTGAAAAGAAAAATCGTAAATCATAACTTATTTATATGTTGAATTTCAAACAAACGGCAAAAATAGGTAAAAAGTGTATTTGGTGTGCAATAAAAAAAGAGGATTTATGGGAATTTGTTGTTTCATTTTCATTTTAAGCAATAAACAAAACAGATTAGCGTTTATTTTCTTTCTAATTTTTACATTTCAATATGGAAGCAAACAATCACGAAAAATTCAGTTCTTTTAATTTTATCCGTTTTATTGCAAAAAACTGGCTGATACTGACCGTTGTTTTTGTCGTCGCCGTCGTCTTGGCTTACGTTGCGGGGTCGCTTATCCCGCCGCACTATCGCTCTACAGCAATCATTTATGCGCCGCGTACCAATGCAGTTTCCCAGATTATTCTTGCCGAAGAATCTGTTAATGAGCGGCTTGATATGAAAGCCTATGCCATGGAAGAGGAAACAGAACAGATGATGCAACTGCTAAACTCCCGCGAAATTAAAGACGTTCTGATTCAAAAGTATGATCTGATTAATCATTATGATTTGGATACACAAAAACGTTATTGGCAAACGAAACTTTATAATTATCTCGAAAAATCGTTGGTGGTGAAGCGTACCAAATATGGGGCTATTTCCATAAGTTTTGAAGATAAGGATGCCCAATTGGCTTGTACGATTGCCAATGATGTCGTTTGTTTGCTGGATTCTTTCAAACATCAGGTGGAAAACGAAAGGGCAATAGCCTCCTATAATGTGTTGGTGCATCACTTGGATGAGATTCATCGGGAGCAGGCGCGTATTGCCGACTCATTGGAGGTGGTGATGCAACATGGGGTTTACGATTTCTCCACGCAATCGGAGAGAACCACCCAACAATATGCGATTGCGGTTGCCCAAGGAAATACGGCGGGAATGCAGCGTTTGGAGGCGGAAATGAAAAAGTTGGCAGAGTGGGGGCCAAAAAGTGCTGCCCTTTTGGAGGTTCAAGAGAATTTCTGCCGCTATGAGGCTTTGTGCAGACAACAAATCCTGAATGTGCAGGCCGATATGTCTAACAACATTCCTACGAAGTTCGTCATTGAAAAAGCTATTGTCGCTGACAAGAAATGTTATCCTAAAAAATCCATCTTGATGACTGTTTCCGGGGTGGGGGCGTTGTTGCTAACCCTCATCATTTTGCTTGTGATAGAGAATTTGAAAGACATTCCCTCGGCTGATAACCGCCGCAAATCAGAGCAAATGGCATCATAAACTGCAATCATGTTGAAAAACAGGAATTGGATTGTTATTGTTGGCAGTTTGCTGTTTGTGCTTGTAAACACGGTTGCCATCGCACGCGAAATACCGTACGTGCCAATCCTTTCTTTGTTGGCTGTCGCCGCCTATCTGCTTGTCTTCCGTGTGGATCTGGCCATGTATCTGTTGGCGATAGTAACCCCATTCTCTTTCCAGTTGGAAGACGAGAGAATCAATATAGGGTTGTCGCTTCCTGCCGAGTTGCTGATGATTGCTTTGACACTGTTGTTTCTATGCAGGGTGTGCTATGACTTGTCCATCAGGCGGGATTTGTTAAAACATCCCATCACCATAGCCATCTTCGCCTATTTGCTATGGATGTTCATCACTTGCATCACGAGCGAGATTCCAGTGGTTTCTTTCAAGTTCTGGATATCCAAAATATGGTTTATTGTTTCTTCCTATTTTATGGTTATTCATTTGATGGATAATAAATTGGGAAATTGGGTGCGATATTTTGTCTGTTATGCCGCTGCTTTGGCTTGCGTGGTTGTCATCACTACCGTGAAGCATGCCATGGTTGGTTTTGATGAGCATATTGCCCATTGGATCATGTCGCCCTATTATAACGATCACACTGCTTATGGAGCTGTGTTGGCATTATTTATTCCGATTGTTACGGGTTTTATTTTTCTGCCGGAAATTAGTCGCAAGGCAAAGCTGCTTCTGGGGGTGATTTTGGGTATTCTTTTAGTGGGATTCTATCTCTCATTCAGTCGTGCGGCATGGTTGAGTTTGGTGGGAGCCATGGGTATTTGGGTGGTAGTGAAATTGCGGATAAGATTCACATGGTTTATCTCCATTTTGGCCATTGTCGTCGCTCTTTTTATGGCTTTTTCAACAGAAATCCTATACACCATGTCGCGCAACAGTCAGGATTCTTCGGGGAATTTTGTGGAACACTTGCAGTCCATCTCCAATATCAGCACCGATGCCTCTAATGTGGAAAGGTTAAACCGTTGGAATTCAGCATTCGGCATGATTGAAGAGCGTCCCATTCTTGGT
>JAEEUY010000113.1 GCA_016290715.1 Bacteroidales bacterium | reverse complement strand
GTATTGACAACCAAGACTTTAATCATTGCTCTTACTCATCTACAGCTCAAATTGAGGCATTCAAGAGCGATCCTCAAATCCATTTAACCCTATCCTCTTCCTATTCCAATTGTGATAGCGTAATCCATATAGATGTATCTATTCAAAATAGCGGCACTCACGCTATTGATAGTACTTACATATCTATTCTTCTGCCCGAATATCTTGATTTTGAAAACCCCAATGACTCATCTATTTTTGTCCCCTATTTGACAAGTAACAATACCTATACTCAACCTATTTCTATACTTTCAAGGAGTGTGCTTAGTCCAGCTTATCAAACAATTAAAGCACAGATAACTCATTGTAAACAAGAAAACGACCTTTGGCATTCTGCCTATGGGAACTGGGATTGGGATAGAGCAAACTTAGAACCCGATGAAGATACCCTATCCATTGTTTTAAAGCCATGGATAGATATTCAAACATCGACAACTTGTCTTGAAGATAGCACATGGCATTGTTTGGGGGCTCATATTCCTCTTGATATATCCTCTTCCATCCCCTATCCTCAATATTATCACTGGTATGCTGATTCGCTGCAAACGGACTTACTTTTTTCCGAAGCCATTACTGAACCATCCCCAAGTCATTTTACACTTCATTCCATTCAAAAAGACACTACCCTCTTCATTGAAATCAATTCCGATTCTATCTGCACTTTATCCCCGACTTTAAAACCAATATTTTTATTTGTCTCTATGCCAACGCATGACACGCTTTATTACACTAACGTACAAAGTTCATTTCCACATGATTATGATATATTTCAAAATATTGATATATCCACCCCTGCTGTCATCGTTTTAGATACTATCTTGCAAAACCAACATGGTTGCGATAGCGCAATCACACTCATTTTAAATATCGTTGCACCCACCCCTGAGACATGGTATACTATTGCTTGCCAAAACTACACTTGGAATGGTATATGCTACAATGAGAGTGGAACTTACCAGCAATTATTCAAAACCGCAGAAGGATTTGACAGCATAGCCATTTTAGAACTAACTATTTTACAAACTATCCAAAATGATATTTATGATACCGCCTGTTTTTCTTATTCATGGAATGAGTCAACCTATTATCAAACAGATACCTATGAACAAGTATTCATTAGTGCGGCAGGGTGTGACAGTGTGGTTGATTTACATTTAATCATTCTACCGCAATACAAAGACACATTGTACGATACCGTTTGTCAAAGCAATGATTTCTATACCTTTCAACAGTTTCAATCCATTGATATATCTGAAGCAGGTGATTTCATCATTGATTCTCTGTTTCAATCGAAAGAGGGTTGCGACAGTATGGTAACGCTGTATTTACACATTGTGCCAACCCCAACAATAGAAGATCTGCAAGATACTGTTTTTTGCAGTGGACAGGAAATTCAAATTAGCATCCCTTTGGGTAATCTTTATAAGAACACCTTTTTCCAATGGGAAACGGAAGATTATGGAGAACATCTTAGCGGATTCACCTCTTGTGACACGTATGCCGATACCATCAAGCAAACATTATCCAACTATTCCTCCGCTGTAGAATCGGTTCAATACATAGTATATGGGAAAAGCAATGGGTGTTCCATAAAACCATTTCATTTAAGAATTGCTGTTTTTCCTCCCACTAATTTTGAATTCCTATGCGCAGATTCAACCATCTATCTTCCTTATGGACAATGCGATACAGCACTATCCACACCTTGGGATCCTCCCTACGAATTACATCACAATTCTCCGTTCCCGGTAGAGATTGAAAATAATGCACCTCTCCTACCCAGCTTGGAACAAGGGGATTATGAAATCACATGGACGATTAGCGATCGCTGTGGAAATAGTCAGCATTTTCCGCAAAATATTCACGTCCAATATCATTCTTGTCCCGATGCCGTTGATTATGACGGGTATCATTATCCTTCAGTGCTTATCAACTGTAATTGTTGGACTTCCGAAAATTTAAAATCAGTCCATTACAGCGACGGTCGTCTGATTCCCAACCGGTATGGTTATTACTCTGAATATTTCCCCAATACCACCGAAAATATTGAACGATATGGATTGCTATATAGTTGGGATGCAGCCGTGGACTCTATGAATTTGAATGTAGGGGACGAACACATTCAGGGAGCGTGCCCTGATGGATGGAGGCTGCCCACACAAGAAGAATATATGAATATTGAGCCCTATGGTGATGGGTTGCGGTCCCCGTTGTATTGGTTAGATGGTGGAGGAACAAACACAACTGGATTCAACTCGCTCCCCGCTGGATTTTTCAATGGCACTACCAATCGTTTTGAAAGACTACTGGTTTCCACTTACTACTGGAGTTCAAATACAGGAAACAATCCCAACGAACCGATTATTTGCCAATTAAACTACCATTGCGATAGGATACTTACCTCTCAGAGCATGAAGGGGTTAGGGTATAGCATAAGATGTATAAAAATGACAGAATGAAGATGAGAAGAGACCAAGCATTCAATAGTATTTCTAAAAATTACGGTAGATATACAGCCCCACCGCAGTTATCATGCTCTGCCCCCGTAACACTTCTTAGACAATTAATTTGTTTTTCCCATCGCAATATACCAAGAAAGGCAAAAATAATCGCCTCTTTAAAGTCAATAATCACACTATTGGGAACGATGATTTTGGCATCTGGTGCCAGACTCTGCAATCGTTCTATGAGGAATTTATTTTTTGCTCCGCCACCAGTTACCAACACTGTATGCAGCTCATTATCACGCAATACCTTCGCAATTTGTATTGCGATATGTTCCACCGAAGTGCGCAACAAATCACCAACGGGAACAGTTTCTTTGCCTATAATCGGCAAGATTTCTTTTTCGAACCACTCCTTGCCAAGAGATTTTGCCCCCTGTTTCTGGTAATAAGCGACCGCATTCAACCTTTCTAACAATGAGGACAATACAGTTCCTTCCCGCGCCAACATACCATCTTGGTCATAAAAGAGGGATGCTTTCTGCGCCAAAAGATTCAGCAACATATTACATGGTGCAATATCAAAAGCGCAACGTTCCTGTTGACAATCAAAAGAGATATTACAAAAACCACCTAAATTCAGACAAGCATCATATTGTGGAAATAAGAACTTATCGCCGATAGGAACTAACGGGGCACCTTGTCCATTCAGAGCCACATCCACACTTCTAAAGTCGCATACCACAGGGATGCCTGTTTGGGCAGACAAAACCGATCCTGAACCGATTTGCGTAGTAAAGCCCAAAGACGGTTGGTGAAAAACGGTATGTCCATGAGAGGCGATAAGCAATGGTTTGCAAGGCGCATTTTTCAAAAATCGCTGACACGCTTCGGCCATATATGCAGCAAAATCGTAATCCAAGCGCATGAGTTCAAATCCCGAAAGTTTATCTGCAGATGCCAATCGTTCACGCAATTGTTTATCATAATGAATCGTCCGCGATTTTACCACCCTATAACGCCAATAACTCTCTTCATTGTAGAAACGGCAAAGAACCATATCCAACCCATCTAGAGAGGTCCCCGACATTAAACCCAACGCTGTGTAAGAACGAACTGCATCGGGGTTTGTTTTTGACGCATCCACTATTTGACAACGGATAGCATTCTCCAAAGTAAAGGTTCCTATACGCGTACGTCGTAAGGCTGTCAGGTGAGCTCCACTATTCAATAAAAGACCAAAATCCCGAGCGATGGAACGGATATATGTTCCTTTGGAGCACACTATTCTGAAGTCTATCTCAGGTAATTGGCAACGGGTAATCTCAAATTCTGCAATAGTGATTTTTCGAGGTTTTATCTCCACATCACTACCTTCACGAGCATAATCAAAAGCTCTGCGACCGGCGATGCGAACAGCGGAAAATTGCGGAGGGATCTGCTCAGATTCGCCCACAAAACGCTGAGCCACTTCTTGAACCATCTGCTCTGTAACATGTCCGTATGGATAGGTGGCATCCACTGCCTTTTCCATATCAAAGCTTGGCGTTGTTTCTCCTATACGAATCGTCCCTATATACTCTTTTTCCTGTGCCTGAAAATTGTCAATTTGCTTTGTAAACTTCCCTGTGCAAATAATCATCAACCCTGTGGCCAAGGGATCTAAAGTCCCTGCATGCCCTACTTTAACCTTTCGTCCGAAACGACGCTGAACCGCTCTCTTCACCTTTGCCACCAAATCAAAAGAAGTGCACTGATAAGGCTTGTCAAAAACCAAAACACCATCCTCTTCTGCAAATGCCGAATCATCAATCCAAAAACGACTACCATGAATCATTTTTTCCTTCTGTTCCATAAGAATTAATTTTGTTCTTCTTTGTTGGCAGAATTGAGAGGATGGCTTAACGATTGAACACGGGAACGCAGCCGCATAATAATGTCCAAAAAGAGTATAGCTATTGTCAGACTCAAGGCAATACGAGCCAGATAATCGCCTTTTTTAGTATAGAAAGTAAGCTTTTTACTCGGGCAAGCATTCACCTTAAATGCTGTTTGGGTATCATATTGCGTAACTTGATGAGCATCGCCGCGTTCATCTATAAAAGCGGAAATGCCCGAATTGGCAGCACGTAAAATAGGATGACGCGTTTCAACAGCACGCATTTTTGAAAACAGATAATGCTGCTGATGGCCTGGCGTATCGCCCCACCATGAGTCGTTGGTAATTACCGCCATGATTTCCGCACCATTGCGAACAAACTCTCCAAAATGCTCACCATAAGCCGATTCGTAACAAATAGGCACCCCTATCGGTGATTTCATTTGCTCCAAATGGAATACCCTTTGCGCAGTATCTTCCCCTAAAGAACCTGAAATTCCGCCTAAATCAATGGCTAATTTCTCCAAAAAACCAAAAATTTTAGGGTACGGCATTTTCTCAACACCGGGAACCAATTTGCTTTTATAATACAACGACCTCAAACCATGACGGTTATAGCACGCTGAGGTATTATGAAAATCCATATAAATATGGTCTCCCATATCACGACACGTTTCTGTAGCCTTATAATTAAAGATATCCACCGTTGACAAACCTGTAATGATATTCAAACCAGGGTATTGCTGCAGCAAGGTATCCAACAGAAGGAAACCACTATAACTGGTATTAAACGGAGGGAAATCCTTCATTTGCAGTTGTTTAGCGAAGATAGTATGCGGAATGGCCGACTCAGAGCAGAGCATTATTCGCGTATGGGGAGTTAACAAGGGTTTTGCTAACGCAATAAGACGCTGGGTATGCTCCTCATTAGTCCAACTGTATTCCTCTTCCCATACCTCCATATTTTGTTGAATAACAATAGCTTCTACTGATTCTTCCTCCGTAAGTTCAGGCAGCGTATAAGTGTGATATCGCACCAGTGACAACCCTGCGGGAAGGACAATCCATAAAATGGAAACGACCGCCCATAAAACTCGTTGGGAATTAGTCTCACGGATATTTTTTAATAAATTAAAAAACAAAAAGTTAGATAATAATATCCAGATTGTTCCCCCAAAAGTCCCCGTATATTCATACCATTGAATATACTCAGGAACATCCGCAAACACATTACCTAAATTAAGCCAAGGCCACGTAAGATCCCAATTCAAATGCAGGTATTCCCATGAACACCAAAAAGAGATAAACGCCACTATTTTGCACCAGACAGGCAAACGCAGCGTACACAATCGCTGCCATGCCCCGTAAACCAAAGACATAAAAAAGCTATTCAGTACAAAGGTGGCAATGGCCCCTTCCGGTGTACTATTCCAAATCCACCAAGTAGTGGAAACATTCCACACGAAGAAAGCGATATACGAATAGC
>JAEEUY010000112.1 GCA_016290715.1 Bacteroidales bacterium | reverse complement strand
ATATTGTGTTCAGTTTTTGATTAATATTGCAGTTATAAACTTAAGAATGAAATAATATGAAAATTTCTGATTACCAGATTGTTATCTACAAGTCCGAAAACGGGAAGACTGCCATTGACGTGCGGTTGGAGAATGAGAGTGATGCCCTTTTCAATGTAGTGGCTGATTACAGCCACGCGCTCGAAGCCCTCGATGACTACGATTACCAGCGGATTTCCATCAATAAAACCACTAAGGAGGAGCCTTTCCATGCCACCTACGAAAACGCCATGGAGACCATACAAAGGCTGAAGGCCCGTTTTGGCGGGAGCATGCTCTTCGGCAACGAAAAGGACGAGTCGTTCAAAAGCAGCATCGGGCAGATTTACCAGACCTTTGATGGTCAGGAACTGTATCCTTCAGTGGAGGAGAAGGCCGCCATGCTCCTATACCTGGTGGTGAAGAACCATTCTTTTTCGGACGGTAACAAGCGTATCGCCGCCACGCTGTTCCTTTGGTTCATGAATAACAACCGAATTCTCTACTGTCCGGACGGCAGCAAACGCATTGCGGACAGCACCTTGGTCGCCATCACGCTGATGATTGCGGTTAGCCGCCCGGAGGAGATGGAAACTATGGTCAAGGTGGTGGTGAATCTGATAAACGGAGTGGATTGAATGTGAACGTTTAAAAAAATAATTAGCATATAAGTAAATGTATTCATATAATTATTATCTTTGCAAAAACACTAATACCTAAAAAACATGAAGGAGTTTGTTGTGAAAAGTGTTGATAACAATGGAGTTGTGATGATGTGTCACAGATAAGACATTTGCAATATGAGTGCGAAACTGAATCTTCAGGACTTTTTGGATGACATTGCCTCTGATGTGAAAAAGGAGGTGGATTGGTCGTTCGCTATTGCGGATAAAATAGAAAGCATCCTGCAAAAGGAAAACATTTCCCACAAGGAATTTGCCAGACGTATGGGCAAAAGCGAAGCCGAAGTGTCCCGTTGGGTTAGCGGCACGCATAATTTCACCCTGCGTACCATTGCCAAGATTTCAGCTGTCATTGGTGAGGATTTGATTAGGGTGTAATTATTTTGACAGCGTATGGCAGGGACAGCGGTGCGCCAATGCAGGCGGAAGGCCTTCTGCGGGGACAGGATTTCAAAGTGAAAACCGATGGCGTGTCAGGTTGTGGCACGCCTTTTTTTATTGGGCGAACGACATTATGCCGTACTTTTTCATAGCCGTGTGCTAATTTTGCAGCAACTTTTAATACCAGCGCGGCAGCCGAAAAGCGTTTAACAGAGTAGGCGTTATTTTCAAAAAGTTGCGCCCGACACGTATCAGGGAGAAATTATGTATATTTTAAATTTTCCTAACGGCAACAGCCAGGAGTACAAAACCTTATCCGAATTGATGAACGCGGCCAGCAAGTTAGGCGGCACCGCAAAAAGCGTCGGCGGCAAAACCTACGTGTTCGTGCCGAAGAAGTGATCGGGTATCCGGGGCGGTGGCGAGGAGGCCACCGCCTCTTTGTTTTATAACCGCCTTTCGCACGATGATTCCCTTTCTTTCAGGCGTTTGTGGTTATGAGGAATTGTTTTTTCAAAACTAATCCGAAAGCAAAGGTGTTGGTGTCGGGGAAATGAGTAATTTTGCGGAATCATTTTTTCCGGATTACGATAAGGGAAAGGAGATATATGATTGGTGTTTTAATGTTGTTTTTGAATTATTTAATGGTGTTTTTATTATGATAAAAGAGGATTTGGAAGAGCTTTTGCGAGAAATAAACGTTATCCTTCAAAAGGAGAAAGTTAAGAAGGCAGAGAGCCGAAAGCGAGGTGAACGTTTCAATATGTTTGAATTATTGGGAGTGGCGCATTATGAACTCAAACATTCTAAAATCATTGCCTGTTTTTTAGACCCCAAAGGTTCGCATGGGCAGGGGGATTTGTTTCTGAAATTATTTCTTCAAATAATAAATGACGAGTCGAATCTGCACCCTTCTAAAACAACGGAGGAAGAAGTCGAACCCATTGCATTCAATCGGATGGAATTGGATACATCTAAAGCAAAAGTGGATACCGAATATGACATAAATGACAATGGTCGGATTGATATCTTAATCAGGGATGACTTAGGGAAGGGTGTTATCATTGAAAACAAGATTTATGCAAATGACCAACATGAACAACTTATTCGCTATGAAAACTTTGCAAAGAAAGCATTAAAAGAACATGTCATTTATTACCTCACATTATATGGTTCTGATGCCAGTGAAGACAGTGCTAAGAATGTGGAATACAGACGTATATCTTATTCAAAACATATCGTCAAATGGCTTCAATGCTGCATTCAACACAGTGCCACCATGCCAGCCATCCGTGAGTCATTGGTACAGTATTTAAATCATGTCAAACAATTAACGAATCAAGATATGGATCAATTAAGTACACAGGAATTGATAGAATTATTAGGGTCGGAAAAGAATTATGAGACAGTATTATCTACAAGTTATTTTTTATACACCAATCTTGATAAAATAAAAGAAAAAGGCCAAGAGATAATTGTAGAACACTGGAAGAAAGCAATAAAAGAATCTTATCCCAATGTGCTATCTTAGATAATCCGAAAGAATATGACGATAGGGCTATATTTGTTGTTAAAATTGGAAAAATCCATGCATACATAGGATGGAATTCACAAAAAATCCAAAAATCAGTTCTATTTTGTCAAGTTGAATACAATTCTTATAAGTCTTATAAAAGTGGAAAAGGTAGGCCAGAACGAGATGATGCATTTAACAAACTGAAACTGGAAATTATTTTAAAAGATGCAAATAAATACTGCCGCTGGAAGTCTTTTGGACAAAAATACGAAGATTATGAAAAAGTTTTCAATTGTCTGAAAAAGGTTATTGAAAGAATAGTTGAGTCGCAGATTCACCAATAGGGGTGAGCTTTTGCCTACTTATTAATTTTTAAGACGAACCCATATATATGATGCAAAAAATAACCATTCTATTGATATCGTACCTATTGTGTATTTCGTTCACGCTTCCGCCGATGTGTATGACATCGGAATTGAAAAACTACCAGTGCAGCAAGTGCGCAACGATTGTCAGATCGGAGCGCACCCCATCCAGTCTCAATTGCCGTGCCGGCGGGTCGCACAAGTGGCAGAACTTAGGCGAAGCCGGGCAGGAAAACTATTGCTGCCAGAAATGCGGCACGCTGCTGGAAAACAAACGCACGCCAAGCTCGCTT
>JAEEUY010000111.1 GCA_016290715.1 Bacteroidales bacterium | reverse complement strand
CGGTGAAAAATATGGTACGCATGAGCGCCTGTTGATTGCGAATGCTTCGGGCAAATTAATTCAGTCTGTCGGTGCCCCGAATGGTTATTCTTTTGACCATAGTGAATGGGTGAGTGGTGTAAGTGATTTGGCTGTGGCGACGCTTGCAAATGCAAACGGTGCGCATCAGAAAATTGTGCTGGTGAATACAGTCGATAGTTCTGTCGTGAATCTCGTCGAAGGTGATGAACTTTGGCATCCGAGTCTTTGGGTGAACCATAATTCGTTTGATAATGAAAATATTCAGCTTGATATGGATAGTGCAGGAGTGTATATGAATCCTGGTGATGAATGGGGTTCGCTTTTGATGCGGTTTAATATGGAACTTTTATGGCGATATCGCGATTCGGCAAATGTTGCTATTATAGGTTCTTCTCGTCCTTTGTATTCGATATCTCCAAATTTTATGTCGCCAGAATTTTTTGCGGTGAATTTTGCCCATACGCCTAATTCTATTTATTCGTCTCGCGACTATCTTGAAAAATATTTGCTGCGCCATTTGAAAAATTTAAAATATGTCGTAGTTTCTTTGGATATCGATTTTTGGCATAAGATTGATGGTCATGGAAGCGATAACTTTTTTGTAGATACCTATAAAAAATATCCCGGATATGTATATGATAAAAATCATGAGTATTGGAATGATGGATATCCCAAGGGGCTGGCGGAATGCACTGAAAATGCTATTTCAATAGCAGACAGCAGTATATATTTAGATGATAGAGGTCGTTTTCTGGGAACTGTTTGCTCGTCTTGGGATAATCCGCCAAAAGTGGAGCATGATTCCACTTATTTTGACGACAGGATGTATTTGATAGAAAATAGCTTGGAGGCGTTGAAAAGTATCATTGAAATGTCTCTTAATCGAAATATTTATGTTGTAGGAATGATTTTTCCTCAAAATCCAAGATTTAAGGAAACGGGCGCGTTTGGCCGTTATGGAATGCGTCGTAGTTTAGCGGAGTCTCTAATAAAGCAGTTCCAAGAATATGAAAAAGTTTATTCTAACTTTGTTTTGCTTGATGAAAATAAAATGGGAAACCATGATTATTCCGATGATGAGGCCGTTGATAGTGACCATTTATGTTACAATGGCAGTCATAAAATTACGACCCGTCTAGATTCTGTTTTGAGGACATTAAAATGAAATATTTGCTTCTTGTTGTGAGTTCTTTTATACTTTGGGCCTGCTCGAATTCGGATGGGGGAACTGTATCTGTGGATATGTCGGTTGAAATCTCCGAGGATTCCCTTGCGGGTATGGTTCGTGTAGATGCTTCTAATGCGTCTGTGCTTTTAGGAACAAATGATGAATTTGCTAAAGTTAATGAACGTCCGCAAATGCAGGTTTCTTTGGATTATGTCTTTTCGATGGGATCTCATGAAGTTACTTGTAAAGAGTTTAATTCACTAATGAAACCCAAGACAGGTCTTGTTGTAGATTGCCCTTCTGACAGTTTCCCAGCGACGAATTTGACATATTATGACGCTGTTCTTTTTGCAAATGAACGTAGCAAAGCTGAAAAACGTGATACTGTTTATACTTACAGCAAAGCGTTGTTTGATACGGATAAACATTGTACAAATTTAGAGGGTTTTGTGTTTCATCCAGAAACGCAGTCGTACCGCTTGCCGACTGAAGCCGAATGGATGCTTGTGGCTGCTCAAAACTGGAATTTGCAAAATGGATGGATTGCTGAAAATTCGGACTACAAGCTGCACAAAGTTTGTAGTAAAGGTAAAGCCGATCCTTCGAAAAACGTCTGTGATATGGTTGGAAATGTGATGGAGTGGGTTAATGACTGGCTTGGAAATTTCAGTGATACAACAGTTAATAATTATGTGGGAGCTCCTGATGGAGGCGCTTTGGGACAGCGCGTTTTAAAGGGTGGAAGTTATCGCAATTCAAAGACTTCCATTACGCTTTATGGTCGAGGAGATGTTTACACGGTAACGTCTTCGACTCGTGCTGATTATGTTGGTTTTCGACTTGCTTTTGGCTCTATTCCGAGTCCTGTTTGGATGAATTCCAGCGGCTTGATTTCGGCGAGTCGTGTGAATCCTCTTGCGACATCGGCTACTGTACGCTCCCAAACGGGAACGTATCGGGTGAAATTGGCTTTCCGCAATGACTTGACTGGAAATATAGCCTTTATAGATTACCATAGCGGATCGCTGTCTGTGACCGAAATCGTAGATTCTATTGACGCTTATCACCCAGATATTTCTCCTGATGGGAAGAGAGTGGCGTTCTGTACAAAACTTGAAGGCGTTTCAGGAAATTCAGCTCTTTATGTTCGTGATTTGAATGCTTATGGGACGAATCTTGTGAAACTTGATGTCAAGAGTGCTGCAATTCCACGTTGGCGTATTTTGGATAATGGCGATACGGTAATCGTATATGTTACTGATGCGGGCAATAATAAGAATGAATCCGATTTTAAGGCTTCTTCAACGTGGCAGGTGAAATTTGCAAAAGGCAAATTCGGTAAACCCCAAAAGCTTTTTGACGGGGCGTATCACGGAGGAGTGAGTGACGATGATGCACTTGCTGTAACAGGAGCTCGTGTTTTGCGTGCAAGAGTTTCTGGGCGTGATACCGTTTGGTATAAGGATGGCGAAAAAGCGGAGCAAGCTTGCAACGCGTCTCTGGCGAAAGACGGCTCTAAACGAACTCTGTTTCTTGATTTTGGAGGTAAAACAGGCAAATCTTTTGTTGGAAAAAATTACGGCACTCATGAACGCCTTTTGGTTTTGGACAGTACAGGGAAACTTATTCAATCTGTTGCTGCTTCCGCTGGTTATTCGTTTGATCATAGCGAATGGGGGATTGGTTATAAGAATCTCGCTGTTGCATCGCTTGTAAATGCGAATGGATCTCACAAAAAAATAGTATTGATCAATTTGTCGGACAGTTCCATTGTGGATTTGGCCGAAGGAGATGAATTGTGGCATCCTTGTTTGTGGATAAATTCTAGTGATGTTACAGGTTTTGATTCTATGCTTGATTTGGATAGTGCTGGAGTTTATCTTACGGAATCTCATGAATTGGAACAAGCTTATTTTCGTATAAAACTTGAATTGTACTGGAAATATCTCGATTCGATAAAGGTCTTTTTGGCAGGGAGTTCTCGAATGGAATTAGGGATGGACCCGGATCTTTATCCAAAACAGGGAATGTTTAATATGGGTGTGTATGGAATTGATCCTGCAAGAGATTTTTATTTTATAAGAAATTACGCGCTTAATCATTCAGAAAATTTAAAAGCAATTGCGGTGTCGATTGATTTGGATTTTTGGCGCTGCATGGAAGATCATCTGGGTTTGGTTTTGAGCGCGGGTGTGGGTTATGCTTACGATGCGAATCATTCCTTTTGGAAGGATGGACTGCCTAACGGTTTTGTAGATGCTGTAGAAAACGCTTTCCCTGCTGATGTGGGTGAAACAAATCGTTTTTCGAGTAGGGGTGGGGTTGAGTATCCGTCTCGCGGTTGGACTGCAGATGCCGTTGATGTTTTGTTGGATTCTGTTTTTACGGATAAAGAAATGTCGTGTCTAGATTCACGAATAGATGATTTGATGAATATTGTCAAAATGGCTTCAAAACAAAAAATTTATGTGATTGGTATTATTTTTCCTCAGGCCCCGCAATATAAAGAAACGGGTGCTTTGGGATTGTACGGTTTACAGCGAAGTGTTGCAAAAAAGAAAATAGCCTATTTAGATTCGCTTGCAAAATCAAATCAATATTTTATTTTCATGGATGAAAATAAAATGGGCAATCACGATTATACAGATGCAATGGCTCAAAATAGGGATCATCTAAGTTTTGAGGGCGCAAAAAAAATGACTACTCGGCTAGATTCTGTTTTGAAAACGTTGAAATAGCGATTCCGCGTGAATTATAAGTTTGCAAATAAATACTATTTTGTGATTGTTGCTGTCTTTGCAACTTTGTTTGCAATATTCCCGTTAACGGATACTGATATCTGGTGGCATTTGGCATGTGCTCGTGAATGGGTGACGACATGGACTCCTGTTCGCGAACCTGTTGTGAACGTGCATGAATACTTCCAGCAGACTATTGCATTTGTCCATAACATTGGTGGCGCAAAATTGCTTGTTGCGTTTAAGGCTGTTTTGTGGGGGAGCGTCTTTGCTTTGTTTTTGTGGCGCTGTGCTTGCAGTTGTAGAATTGCGCTGAAATTTGTTGTTGCTTGTCTTTTGCTTTTTACTTTCCGTTATCAATTTGAATTGCGTCCGGTGGTGTTTTCGCTACTGTTTTTGGGTATATATTGGAATGTTTTGCCGAGGCTTTTTAACGGAATTTCTTT
>JAEEUY010000110.1 GCA_016290715.1 Bacteroidales bacterium | reverse complement strand
GTTAAATACTTGTAATAGCCCTCCATGGTCAATTTAAAAGGACGCCTCCACATCTTAAAATTGAAATCTGCCGACAAAGCAACTTGATACGAATGCTGCGACCGGATAGAATGATTGAGAGTGCCATCTATCCGCCGCATCTCTCTATAGAATGGCGGCTGATAATAACTTCCTGCCTTAAGACGGAACTGCCAGTCGTGTTCCCAATGAGGTATATACGACAAAATAAATCTCGGAGAAACGGTAAACTCTTTGTTGAATGTCCAATAATGAAACCTCAGCCCACTGTTAAGGATGAAATGCTCCTGAGGATCAATTTTCCAGTCTGACTGTACAAACCCATTAAATCTGTAGGTATTCAGTGCATTTTTAGTGGCAAAAAAATAACTTGAATTCAAAATTCTGGAAGGGTCATCGTAAGGAACCATTTCACCAGGTGTTGTATGAATATGAGGAAGGGTAAAGCCACTCGAATCATTGCGTTCCCACTCCCGAATCTGATCATGAATAATCTCATTTTGCACTTTAATTCCCCAATCCACCTGATTATTAGAATATTTGTGTTGTCCGCGAAAATCCAATGCCGTAACAACCGCTGTCAGATAATTGCGCGCATGCTCTAAAAATGTCCCCACCGAGCGCATCGATGTGGCTTGAGCCACCTCGTCATCATCAGAGCCCAAATCCGCCTCCAGATCACTCAACCAATATTGACTCTGGATATCGTAAGTCTCGCTTTCTTTCGCATAGTATGAAGAAAGAATGGCTCGAAAAAGATGATGTTCATTAGGGTGGTACGATAACGTAAGGCCACCCAAATAATTCTCATACTGGTCAACTTCCTGCCCATCAAAATAGACCGTAAAACGTTGCGCAATTGTAAACGTACCGAAATTGGTCTCACGATCATGGGGAATATATTTGAACTTATTGCGTGAAAAATTGCCTAAGAAATCAAGATTCCAATGGTTGCCCAGTTTCCATGTGAGCAGCATTTGCGTATCAAAGAAATTAGGTTTGTAGTCGCCGGAAGTTTCCATTGACTTTAGCATATAACTATTTGATTTATATCGAATTCCAACCAAATATGTAAATTTGTCGTTTACATTTCCTTCGGCATGAGCCGACACTCCGAGAAAACTTGCAGAGAGAGAGCCGCCAAAAGTCTTCGGCTTTTTATACACGATATCCAACACCGATGACATTTTATCTCCATATTTGGCTTCAAAGCCGCCGGCGGAGAACTTGACGCTTTCTGTCAGGTCCATATTCACAAAACTCAAACCCTCCTGTTGCGCGCTTCTTATCAGAAAAGGGCGGTATATTTGGATATCATTGACAAAGATGAGATTTTCGTCGTAATTACCGCCGCGGACATTATACTGAGAACTCAACTCATTGGTGGAGGAGGTGCCGGGCATTGATTTCAGCAAGGATTCCACACCGCCGGTAGGTGAAGGCATATTAAACGATAATTTAGGATCGATCCTCGTATAGGAATCCGCATACGAATCGGTGATAGAGATCTCGTTAAGCATCTGTCCATCAGGTGTCAAGTATATCTGGAAGAGCGTATCTTTCCCCGCAGGAAGAGAGACCGTAATCACCGTATCCCTATACGAAACCCTGCGAAAAAGCACCTCAACGGAACGTCGGGCTGGAATTGAGAGGCAAAACCCACCTGCTTCATCGGTAAAAACATGGGTTTCATCCTGTTGATTAAGCACCAATACATTTTCCACCAAATGATGCTGACTATCGAATACAACCCCCTTAAAAAGAACCATTTGCTGAGCATTTATCAGTTCAAAATCCAGCAAAAACAGCAATAAGAAAAATATGGTTCTCTTCAAAATCTTCCCCATTTGTTAAACAATGGTTGTATTACGAAAAAAATACTAAAATATTGTGCCTCATTAAGAAAAAAAAACCGTCATCTGATAAGATGACAGTTTTTCCGATATAAAAGTTGAATTAAAATTTTATAAATACCCTTTTTTATCTGCTTCTAAAATAGAATTCCAAATACCATTTTTATTAATGGAACGCATACCTTTTGCTGAAACTTTCAATACAATCCACTCGCCCAATTCTGGAACGAAGAATTTTTTGGTATGCAAATTAGGTTTAAAAATTCTTTTTGTTTTAATATTAGAGTGCGATACATTATTTCCAACCATCGCTTTTTTCCCAGTAATTTGACAAACTCTTGACATCTTGTATTCCTTTTATTGTTATTATTTTATCTCGCTTAAAACGGGTTGCAAAAATACATTTTTTTTAATTACAACCAACATTTTTATCCATTTTTTTTAAATATTTCATTAAAATATTCTATATCAGTATGATATGTTAATTTAAAATTATTTTTATCGCCTTCAACAACTTTCACCCGACTCTGTGGATTATACCTCAACAAAACGCTACAATCATCAGTAAAACAATAATTTACATTTTTCAAAGCATATTCAAAGGCTTCTTTAATCAGGGCAAGGTGAAACGCTTGCGGGGTTTGCACCTGACGGTACTTTTGGCGATCCGGGACGGCAATTACGCAATCATCGTTTACCTCAACCAAGGTATCCGAAAGCGACAAAACAGGGACCACTGCAGAAAAATCCCTCAATTCCACAATCAATCGGGTAATCAGCGATTGCGAGACGAACGGGCGGGCGGCATCGTGAATCAAGAGATTGCCGTCAGTTTCATTGCATGCTCGTATGGCCGCATAGGAGGAAAGATAACGCTCTGCACCACCTTCAACAATCGTATCCCATTTCTGATACCCCTCTTTTCCACATAAGTCACGCAGTTTATCCACATAATTCCTGGGAGCGACAACGATAATCCTATCCACCAACCCATTTTTTTCAAAAGCATCAATCGTATGTTGGAGCAGCATTTTACCATTAAAGGGCAGAAACTGTTTGGGAATATCGCCTCCCACTCGTTTCCCCGACCCGCCTGCCAAAATTGCAACAATATTCATTTATCCACAGCTTTTAAATCATCAATCATGAACACAGCGTACCGAACGGGCAGAAGTTTGAATATCATCGAAAAGTTCCACTGTGGGCACTGCGTAGTAAATGAGCAAATTATAAGCATACGACCTGCCATATTGCGTAGCAGTCCAAAAATAGGAAGCACTGCCAAAAGCATACTGACCGTTAAACATTCCCGCAGGTTTTACAGAAAAATGTGCGGCGTTGCTATCTATGGCCGTATCCCCTGGACAAGCCATACCCTTTGCCTCCGGCCACGTGCATGGAGCCACCAACGACTTCGCGATCCACCCTTTTCCCTCTTTACTCAAATCAAAATGTTCTTTACAATAGTCTATCAATATTTGAAAATCCTCCTTCGTCGGCAAGTGCCACCCCGCAGGACAAACTCTCTTCGCCGCAGTCCAGTTATACAAATAGCCATATTCCGGACCTAAAGACGCATCATTATTCACGTAATAATAATAGGATGCCGTGTAACTCAAATTCTTTTTCCCATATTCAAACTCCTGACCATCCTTTCCTTTGGTGGCATGAATATTCGACTCCATCCAGCATTGGCTACCTATCTGCACCGTGGCATAGGTATTGCCATCCGCATCATACATGACAGGAATCTTAGGGCAATGTTCTTGCGCCATCAACGACATGACCATCAATGGAATACAGAAACTTAAAAAAATCTTTTTCAGCATAGGTTTATATTTTAATTTTAACTAACGAATCACTGTAACCGTGCCATGATAATCCACCGATTTCACAGCATCCTCATAATGAAATACATAAAAGAACACCCCATCCGACAATCCTTCTGCCGTAAACCCTTCTGTTGGATTGTGTACAACTTCCTCCCCATCCAGACAATAGGTTTGATAATTCTTCTTTTCATACACTTTTGTCCCCCAGCGATTGTAAATCGTCAGTTGGTTGGGAACATTGGGATCCATATTCCGGACGATGAAAACATCGTTGGAGCCGTCGCCATTGGGGGTCATCACGTTGGGCAGGATAGGATCATAGATACACATGTCCTGAATGGTAAACTGTGCCTCGCTTGCACAACCTTGCAAAGTGGAAGTAACCGTATAATGTCCCGGTGCAGAAATCGTAACCGTTTGTGTTACATCACCAGTACTCCACATATAACTTTCACAATTGAGATCCGGAGCAGTAACCTCTATAGGTCCATCCAACCAAAAACAATGATAGGCGGGGATCGAATCAAAAACGATATTTGGAAGGGATTTCACAAATACATCTATAGATACCAAACTATCGCACCCGTAGATTGTTTGCAAAAGTTGTTGTGCCGATACCGTTCCCAAACTTGTTTGTTGCGGCAATGAAAAGCCATACCCCTCATAAGATTCTCCGATACAGATAGAATCCCACAAATGAGTCTGCTGTGGGAAATGCAAAACAATCTCCTGCATTGTATCCACGAAACAACGGTCCGGATAATAGGAGCGCAAAATATAAGTAGTGGTATCGGTGGGAGCAATCGTAATCTCATCACCCGTACCAATCACTGTGGAACCTTGCAACCACTCATAATCGTTCAATCCACCAGAGGCATACAAGGTTGTTGAATCACCTCTACAAATATCAAAATCACCTGTAATAACAGGAACATTGGGAAGTATGACTACCGTATCCCTAACGGTATCCTGACACTGGTCGTGATTGATTGTGGCAATCAAGGTAACCTCATAGGTCCCGGGGACAGCATATTCGTGCGAAGGATTGATCATGACAGAGGTAGTGCCGTCGCCAAAATCCCAATAATACAAATCACATGGTTCGCCCGTTCCCAAGGGTGTAATACCATCGTTCGAGATCGTACTTTCGTTATGAAAAGTGTAACTGTTCGTACAAGAATCACGGGAAAAACTAAACTGGGCAAGAGGATAACGCGATGTAAGCGTCGTACTCATTTCAAAACCGCAGTTTGGATTTCCAATAGAGGAACACCAACAACACAAAGCATCAGAGCCGCCAACGATAGCTACCGTAGCCGACTGTTCGGTGGATACCGTGGTAGAGGGATCACTTTGATAGTACCAACGGTAATCGAATCCGATAGGGGCAGTATAGGTGCTCATCAGCGAATTGCCACAAGTTTCTGCCACGATTGCTTTTTTCTTGCAATTCAAAGTAAAGTATGCATAGCCATAGTGTCCGCCATGATTACAATCATACGTGGTTAATCGGACACGGATGGTTTGTCCGTGGTAAGCAGAGACATCTGTTCCCACCGTTGTCCAATCTTTCCACAATAGATTTCCTCCGTTACATACATTCCAACCCAAATTTTCACTAGCAATAAAGTCGGCTGTACCACACTCAGGATCAATCAATTGGTTATTTTGATTAAGTAATTCAAAACGAAAACGAGGCTGGGTAGATGCACTATGTCCGGGATTTTGCAACACCGCCGCATACTTCAACAAAACAATATCGGCTACATTCGTGTCCACTTGAAAATCGTAGGAGATACTTTCCCCTTGGGAGCCGTTTTTCCAATTCCCCAAACGCACCGAATAACTTTCACAAGGAGGCAACACATTCAACTGGTTGTCGGTTCGTGGGTCGGTGGCTTGCACTGTATATACCGTATGGCGGCTTTCAATGGCATCCGGACCATGATCGACCACCCCTGTTGTTGAATATGGATTGCTAAAACTACCGTATGTGCACGTAATATTCGGAGAGTTCAAATCACTAAAATCCATGCATGTAAATCCGCCAGGAACACAATAACTAACCACCGATGGCACTTCTGTAGTAATAACACCATCATTATCACAGTCGAAATAAACGTAAATATCATACGTGGCATACGTTGACAAACCCGACAATTGCAATGAATTGCTTAATACCAGCTCTTGCGTTCCAGTACCGGGAACAAAACCCGCTGGGCCATATTCCACAATACAAGCAGGAGTGGAAGCATCGGGAGAAAGTGGCCATGAAACTAAAACCCCTTCTTCATTAGGTGTCAAACTCACTTGCGGACCGAAACTGCCACATCTTCCGCCAAAACACCAGATAGCGAAATCAAAGCCAGCATTTCCAGAACTATACCATGAAGAGGCTGAATTAAACCGAATAGTAATAGGTCCTGACATGGAAGTAACACTCACGTTCCCTTGAGCCACACATCTCTCCAATAATATTCCCCCTATACCTGCGCCGTCCAATATTTCGACGTAGTCGGAAGAACCGATATCATACGTACCTATCAATTGCACCCGACCCCAAGTATTTGTAGGATAGATAATGATGTATCCATCGCATCCCGTTGCATAAGAATTATTCGGCCCTCCGGGATCATAAACATGTCCACCACATGTTATAATAGTTGTATCTCCCGAACAAGGGACCAGGTAGTTCTGCGCAGAAAGCGAAAGTGAGAACAAAACCAACGATAAAATCAATGTCGCTACAAATGTGTATCCTTTCATGTTAGCTATACAAAATAAAAGTTGCAAAAATAATAAAAAAAAGATTACCCCAGAAAATTAATCTATT